>NZ_JBFAHB010000009.1:0-190540 GCF_040653975.1 Kribbella sp. NPDC050820 | reverse complement strand
GGTGTGCGTCAAGGGCGCCTTCGGCGTCCGCTGCGCGGATCTTCGACCCTTGACACACACCACCACGACCAGGGAAGGACGCAGCTGTCCCGGAGCAGCTCACCGGAGTGGTCGCGTGCCGGGGGTGGATTCGGTGTGCCGGGGTGGATCCGGGGGATGTGGATCATGAGGTCCGGTTCGAGTGGGGCGTGTTGTGTCGGTGGCGCGTCCGGAGATCGGGGTCGGATCGGACGGTGTTTGCCGGCGGCGGATCCGGAGGTTGGGGTTCGGGTGAACCGAACCGAGGCGGAGGTCGTCAACACATCGTCGGGCTGATCACGGCCGCGGGCCTGCCGTGTGTCGGCGGCGCGCGAACTCTGTGGGCTTCAGGTCCTCGAGGAGATGGTTCGGTGGGTGGTCGGATTGGTCCGCATGCTGGTCAGGTTCGGCTGAGAGCCGCGGGCTTGAACACCCTCCGGGGACCTCGGACATCACACAGCCTGTCCTAGGTCCCCAGTTCCTGTGCAAGCCCCCAGGTGATTCCACCGGGGTCCCGGGATGCGGACGAAACTGGCCATATGCCGGGCAAACCAGGCAGGCCGGGAGACTGCGCAAACCGGCCGAGCTGGGTCAGCCGGGGGAGACTGCGCAAACCGGCCGAGCTGGGTCAGCCGGGGGAGTCGGGCAAGCCCGGCGAGACCGGCCGCATGCCCTGACCATCTCGGTGCCTCACGGGATCGTGCTCGAGCCCGGTCCGTTTGCGTTGAAGGCGATGGCGATGGCGATGCCTGTGTAGACACCGTTGCGGACTTCCAGCGCGGGTTCGCACGCTTCGGCGAAGCCGAAGGTTTCGCAGAGGTAGACGCCGACGGGGTGCCAGGCGAGGGTCGCAGCGCGGGCACCACGTCGTGCTCGACGCACCACTCCACGACCTCGGCGATGCCGTCGACCAACGGGAGTTCGCCGAGTCACTCGCGGACTTGCGTCTCGCTGGTCCTGGCCCAGCCACGGGCGTCGAGCTCCTCGACGTACCGTGCCTCGACCAGCCCTGCGTCCCAGGCCGCCTCGGCTTCGAACACAGCAGCCGCATGGCCGAGGTAGCCGGCTAGGTGGACCGCCGACGAGATGCCGGGGACGAGTGTTCCGTCGACGTCGAAGGAGGCAACAGATCTCACGCGTGAGCCGCTTCGGTGAGGGCGGCGAGGAGGGCTGCGGTGGCGGGTGGGTCGGGGGGTTCGCCGTACGTCGCGGCGTACACGTGCCGTCGTGAACCCGGGAGCTCGGTCGCGAAGATCCCGTCGGTCCGATGGGCACGCAGGGCCAGGCCGGGCATCGTGGTCACGCCGAGACCGGCGGCGACCAGGGTCTGCATGACGACCATGTCGTCGGAGGTGTAGCCGATCTTCGGCTCGTAGCCCTCCTCGGCGCACACCGACAGCAGATGGCTGCGACACCGGGCACAGCCAGCGATCCAGGTGGCGTCGTGAAGGTCGGCAAGTCGTTGCTCTCGGCCCGGTGACAGCAGGTACACCGGGTCGTCGAGCAGGTGGTGCAGACGTACGCCGCTCGGTTCGGGCTCGGTCTCGTCGTACCGGAAGATCACCGCGACGTCGACCTTGCCGGTGCGTAGCAGGTCGAGCGCCTCGGGCGGATGCATGTCGGTCAGGCCGATCTGCAGACCGGGATGCGTCCCGGCCAGCGTGCTCACCGCACGCGGGATCAGCGACCCGATCGCGGACGAGAACCCGGCGAGCCGGACCCGGCCGGCGGTCAGCCCGACGTGCGCGGCGAGCTCCGCGTCGACGGCATCTATCCGCCCGAGGATCTCGGCCGCCCGGTCGGCCAGCAGCTGACCGGCCGCCGTCAGCCGGATGCCGCGACCGACCCGTTGCAGCAGTTGCGCACCGGTCTCGGCCTCGAGCCGAGCGAGGTGATGCGTCACCGACGGCTGCGAGTAGTGCAACTCCCGCGCCGCCGCCGTGACGGAACCGTGCCGCGCGACCGCCTCGATCACGCGCAAGCGAGTGACGTCCAGCATGCATCAACTCTATCTATCGATGAGCATGAAGATTGGCATTGGACGTTATGGGTCGGCCGCGCGCACGCTCGATACATGACAACCACACTGATTCACCCCCTGACAGCGTTGATCGAAGGCGTACGCACTGCCGTCACCAAGCACGCGAACTGGTCGGACACCGCCGACCTCGTGTCCGACCAGCTCCGCCTGCACTTGCCTCGCCCAGAGGACATCCTGACCGCCGAGCAGCGCGACGGCTCACCCGAGAGCTACCGCAGCCACACCCTGCACGTCGAACCCGACGGCTCGTTCTCGATCATCGGACTGGTCTGGCGACCGGGCCAGATCACTCGCATCCACGACCACGTGACGTGGTGCGTGTTCGGCGTACTCCAAGGAGTCGAGCACGAGGAACTGTTCGACGCCGACCTCCGGCTGCTCGGGGAGAGCGACAACAAGGTCGGCGACGTCAGCGGCTTCGCCCCACCCGGCGACATCCACCGCGTCCACAACACCACCGACACCACGGCGATCTCCCTCCACATCTACGGGACCGACGTGACCCGCATCGGCTCCAGCGTCCGCCGCTACTACGACTGATCCGTGAGCGCGTCCAGTACGGCGACCTGCTCGGGGGAGAGGTTGATGTCGCCGGCAGCCACGTTCTCGGCCAGGTGATCGCGGTTGCCGGTACCCGGAATCGCGAGCACGTGGTCGCCCCGGGACAACGTCCAGGCGATCCGGATCTGAGCAGGTGTCGCGACGTGGTCACGAGCGATGGCGAGCACGGTGTCGTCCGCGGAGACACCGCCCGCCTCGCGACCGGCCGCCGTCACCGCGAAGAACGGGACGAACGCCATCCCCTCCTTCCCGCAGAAGTCGAGCACCTCGTCGTTCACCCGGCCGAAGCCCACGCCGTACCTGTTCTGGACAGCGACGACCGGCGCGATCGACCGCGCTTCCTCGATGTGCTGCATCCGAACGTTCGACACCGCCAGGTGCCGGATCAGGCCTTTCGCCCGCAGCTCGGCCAGAACCCCGAAGTGCTCGGCGATGGAGTCGAGGCCTTGCTGGCGCAGGTAGACGATGTCCAGCGCTTCCCGCCCGAGCGAACGCAGGTCACGCTCGACCAGCTCCGGCAACTGATCCGGCCGCGCCATCCCGGCCATGGTGGGCCCGACCTTGGTGGCGACGACGATCTCATCCGAGTACGGCGCCAGCGCGCGGCGGACCACGTCGTTCGCCCAGCCGAGGCTGACGAAGTCGTTGTGCGGGCCCGAACCGCCGGTCGACGGGTCGTGCTGCCGGGTCACGCCGTACGACGGGTAGAAGTCGGCGGTGTCGATGTGGTCGACGCCGAGTTCGACGGCGTACCGCAGCAGGGCGATCGCCTGCTCCTGCGCGTCCGGCCCGTTGCTCCCGGCCAGCCGCTTCGTGCCGAACCCGACCCGGCCGACAGCCTGGCCCCCGATCATCGACTTGCGCTGCGCATTTTCTGGTGATAAGTTAATTGATAAGAGCGTATTCTTCTGCGCTTTCTGCATTTCGCCAGGATAAGCCCAGCTGTGAATTCCGTCCAGCTTTTGCGGCAACTTTTTCGCACCGGTGACCAGGTGAATGGCGGGCCTTGGGGGAGGCGGCGTGGAGTTCGGGGTGCATCTGCCGTTGATGGAGTTCGGCGGCGAGGCAGTGTCGCTCGCCGGCCTGCAGGCGACCGTCGACGCGGCGCGCGACGGCGGCTTCACGACCGTCTCGGCCAACGACCACTTCCTGTTCTCGACCCCGTGGCTCGACGGGCCGACCGCGCTCGCAGCCGTATTGGATCGCTCCGGAGACCTGACGCTGGCGACGACGATCTCGCTGCTTTCCCTCCGCGGACCTGTGCCGCTGGCAAAGACCTTGGTTGCGCTGGACGTGCTGTCAGGCGGGCGGGTCATTGCCGGCGTTGGGCCGGGATCCTCGCGGCGGGATTATGACGCAGTCGGAATGTCTTTCGAGGACCGATGGAGCCGGTTCGAGGAGGCGGTGACGATTCTCCGGGCACTTCTCGGGCGCGGGCCGATGCCGGAGAAGACTCGCTATTACGCAGTGCCGGACGGCGAATTGCAGCCGCTGCCAGTCAAAGACGGTGGAATCCCGGTATGGATCGGAAGCTGGGGCTCACCGGCCGGCCTGCGCCGGGTTGCCCGGCTCGCGGATGGCTGGCTCGCGTCGGCGTACAACACCAGCCCGGAGCAGTTCGCGACCGCACAACAGCAACTGGCTGACATCCCGAACGCACTCGTCACGATGTGGACCTGGATCACCGAGGACCGGTCCGAACGCGAACGCGTCCTCCACGACGTCCTCGCGCCGTTGCTCAAGCGCGACCCCGACGACCTCCGCGACCGCGTCTGCGTGGGCCCGGCCGGCCACTGCGCCGACCTCCTGTCCCGGTACGCCCAGGCCAACTGCCACCGAGCCCACCTTTGGCCCCTAGGCGACCCACCCAGGCAACTTGACCTGTTCGCCAACCAAGTCGCACCACGCATTTGACACCAAGAGGCTGTGAAATCCACTTGGCAGGGGAGTGTTCAAGCAGCAGCATTCGAGGCATGAGTGAGCAACCCGAGCGGTGGACGCAGGCGACCGTTTACCCCGACATGTGGACCGACCCGGACCAGGATCCGCGCAACAACGACTCCAGCCCGGACGGCGAGCTGGCGACGTTGCTGGACTTTCTCGACGGGTACCGCCTGACGCTGCTGATGAAGTGCGAGGGCCTGGACCCGGAACAGCTCGCTCGTCGCTCCGTTCCGCCGTCCACGATGTCGCTCCTCGGCCTGCTGCGCCACCTCGCCGAGGTCGAGCGCGACTGGCGGACCTGGATCAACCCCAGCGAGCCGCTGCCGAAGCTGTACGGCAAGCGTGACGCAGACTTCGACGAGGCAGTCGCCGACCAGGCGACGGTCGATGCCGCCTACGCCGACCTCGCCCGCGAACAGGCCGACACCGACGCGGCTTTGGCCGAACACCCGGACCTGAGTGAGCGCCTGCCCAAGGACGACACCGCGGTCCGGGAGCTCATGGTCCACCGCATCGAGGAGTACGCGCGGCACTGCGGTCACGCCGACCTCCTTCGAGAGTGCGTCGACGGCCGCGTCGGCCAGTAGCGCTACCTGATCGGCGGTATGTCGTACACGAGGTGGGTCACGCGCTCGCCCTGCGCGACGAGCGACGGGTCGGCGAGCGTGACCTCGCCGTCGGCCCCGCCGAAGAACGGCCGGCCCGTGCCGAACACCACGGGTACGACGTTCATCACCACCTGGTCGATCAGGCCGAGACGTAACGCCTGCCCGCCGACGTTCCCGGCCGCGACATCGACGATCCGGTCGCCGGCGACCTCGCGGGCCTGGGCGATGGCCGACTCGACCCCGTCGGTGACGAACGTGAACGGCGCGGTGTCGATGAACTCCCAGCTCTTCGGCTCCTCGTGGGTGACCACGAAGACGCGGTCACCGGCCACCGCCTCACCACCCCAGCCGTTGGTCTGGTCGAACACGAACCGGCCGACCACCATCGCGCCGACGTCGCCGGGGTAGACCGCCTGGATGAAGTCCTTGGTGGCCTTGTTGGTGCGCATCTCGGTCCCGTTCCACTCCCAGACCACCTCGCCGTGCTGGAACCAGTCGAACAGCGGCCCGATCCCGCCGTCGGGCGTCGCGACGTAGCCGTCGGCGGACACGGCGGCGTACATGATCGTCTTGGCCATCTCAGGCTCCCGCCGGCCGGTAGCGCAGCCAGACGACACCGGACCGGTACGGCGTGAGCGACACCAACTGGAGGCGGATCGGGCCGACCCCGTCGAGGATCCGCGGTCCGGACGGCCACAGGTGCGGGTTCATCCAGAACCAGAACTCGTCGACCAGCCCCTCCTGGGCCAGCGTGTGCGCGAACTCGCCGCAGCCGGAGACGATCAGGTTGCCCTGGTGCTTCTCCTTGAGGGCCGGGATCGCCTGGACCACGTCGCCTTCGATGAGCGTGGAGTTCCAGTCCAGCGATCCGGTGAGGGTCCGCGAGGCGACGTACTTGGGCATGCCGTTGACCCGCTCGGCGTAGTACCCCATCGACGGGTCCTCACCGAGGTGCGGCCAGACGGCGGCCAGCCCTTCGTACGTCTTGCGGCCGAGGAGGAGCGCGTCGGCCAGGATCAGTTGCTCCAGGCCCGCGTCGCCGCTGTCGGCGTCGAGCTCGAGCCACTCCTCGGGCGAGGGCGCCTCGAAGGCGCCGTTGACAGTGATCTGGTTGTGAACGATGACCTTTCCCATGCCTTCGAGGCTAGGAATCCGGCCGGCCCGTCCGCATCTGTCGAACGACTGGCGCCGAGCCGCCGGTCGTCGGTCATCCGGGGGCCGTCATAGGTCGAGGTGCCCGAGCTCGGCCCGTCGTTTGACCCCGAGTTTCGGGTACGCCTTGTACAGGTGGTGGCCGACCGTGCGCGGGCTGAGGAACAGCTCGGCGGCAATCTCGCGGTTGCTCATCCCCAGGGCGGCGCGACGAACCACCTGCAGTTCCTGCGGGGTCAGTCCGCCGGAGCTCTCTGGTTCCCCGGGAGCGGTCTCGCCGAGCGCGGTCAGCTCTGAACGCACGCGCGGTAGCCAGCCGTGAGCACCGATCCGGTCGAAGGTCTCGTACGCTTCGACCAGTTGTTCCTTGGCTGCGTTGGGGCGCCGGTGCCTGCGCAACCACTCGCCGTACACGAGCCGAGTCCGTGCCTGGTCGTAGGGACCGGTCGCCAGGGACTCTTCGAACAGTCGGTCCGCCGTCGCGCCATAGTCAAGCAGCGCCTGACAACGCAGCAGGAGGGCCGAGGCGACCGGGCTCTTGGTGTACGACGCCCAGTCGGTGAGCCAGCCTAGGTACCGCCGGGCCCGGTCGGTGTCGCCGATTCGCACGGCGGCCTCGACCTGATCCGGGATCGCGCGCACTGTCACGTCGCGACCGGGCGGACCTTCGCAGGCCACTTCGAGCCGGCTGAGTGCGCGGTGCGGGTCGCCGTTCATGAGGTGGAGCAGACCGAGCGTCCACGTGGCCTGCGCTGCCGCCATGCCGTGCTGCCGCGAGTCGTTCATGACGCGTACTGCGAGTCGCTCGGCGTCGACGCTGTCGCCGCGGGCTGCGGCGAGCCAGGCCGCCATGGCGGACAGGACGATGACCTCCAGGTGCTGACCCAGCTCCTCGGCGAGCGCCATCGCCTCCGCGACGTTGCTGTCGGCGTCGCGGATCCGGCCAGTCACGAGTTGGGCGAGCACCAGGGGCTCTTGGGCGTAGGGCAGCCAGCCCAGCTCGCCGCGGCTGCGCAGCTGGGCGACAACTGTGTCCAGCACCCCGACTGCTGCTTCGTCCTCGCCGATCAGCAGTCCCAGGAACGCTGCGCTCAGTCGCTCCAGGGTGTCGCCGTCGACGCTGTCGCGGACAGCAAGAGCTGCGGTGCGCATCGGTTCGACCGCCGCGGCGACGTCACCACACAGGAGGTCAGCGAAGCCCACCAGTCCGTCGATCACCGGTGTCGGACCTTCCGGGACCGAGCGGAGCCGCTCCGCGCAGCGACGCAGCAGTGCGGGGTCCGCCGCGTCGCGTGCGCACCAGGTGGCCTCGGTCAGGATCGAGACAGCGAGGTCTGGCTCGGTGGCCAGCACCGGGGCGACGGCCTCCAGCGCGATCCGGGTCGCTTCGGCCGGCGACGTACGCTCATAGGCCACCTGTGCGCGGATCCAGCCGGCCTCCGCCACCTCACTGGGTGCGTTGCTCAGCTCGGCGCCGGCGGCTGCCAGCTCGACGGCTCGGTCCAGCTGGCCTGCGTCGTACGCCGCCCGCGCGGCAGCTACCAGCCGCTTCCCGCGAAGGGCCGGTGCGCTGCTTAGTTGGGCCGCGCGGTCGAGGGCCCGCGCAGCGGCCGCGGCCGCGCCACGTCCCGTCGCTCGCCGGGCGACCTGCTCCAGGCCGTCTGCCGCTGCGTCGTCCGGTCCACCGGCGGCGGCTGCGACGTGCCAAGCGCGCCGGTCAGCGTCGCGCGGGTCGGTCAGCACCTCAGCGAGTGCCCGGTGCGCCGCGACCCGGCGGGCGAAGGGCGCCTCCTGATAGGCCGCCGACCTGATCAGTGGATGGCGGAACACCACGCCGTCGGCACCTACTTGGATCAGTCGGATGCGCTCGGCCGGCTCGAAGTCGCCCGTGTTGCACCCGAGCTCAGCTGCGGCTGCAATGAGTGTTGGCAGCGCGGAGCCATGATCGGCGGCGGCCAGCAGCAGGACCGTGCGGGTTGGCTCTTCGAGGGCGCCGATCTGCCGTCGGAAGTGCTCCTCGAGTCGGCCTGCGGCAGGCAACGGCGCGACGGGCGCCGGGACCGCCGACGTCTCGGTCGCATGGGCTGCCAGCTCGACGATGGCCAGCGGATTGCCCGCGGACTCCGCGAGGACGCGCTCGGCGACGTCGCTCGGGAGTGTCGCTGCGGCCGCGGCGAGTCGAGCGGCGTCGGCGGCGCCGAGGCGGGGGAGTGAGACGCTCTCCAGTCCGGGGGCAGGGAACGGTCGTTCCCCGTCTCGGGCGGCGAAGATCGTCGCGACCGGGTCGGCGTGTAAGCGTCGTACCGCGAACAGCAGAGCGTCGATCGACGACTGATCGAACCATTGCGCGTCGTCGAGCAGGCACAACAGCGGCCGGTCGCCGGCGATCTCGGACAGCAACGACAGCGTCGCCGCGCCCGGGAGCATCCGGTCGACCGGGACGCTGCTCGCGCCGAACGCAGCCCGGAGAGCCTCCGCCTGCGCGCCGGGGAGCGCTTCCAGGCGGTCGAGATCGCGGACGAACATCAACTGGAGGGCGGCGTACGCCACCTCGGCCTCGGACTCGATCCCCACCACGCGCAGCACCCGCATGCCGCCGGCGACACTCTCCGCGTAGTCGAGCAGCGCGGTCTTGCCGATCCCGGCCTCGCCGCGCAGCACCAGCGACCGGCTCCGGCCGTCCTTCGCATCGGCCACGAGGCGATTGATCCGCGACTGCTCGCCGTACCGTCCGACTATCACAGCGGCACGCTAGACGCTGCCGCCGCGCATCAACAGCCCTTCAACCTAGGCCAACTGGTCGCGGCGGCGGGTCAGGTGGGCGACCTCGGCGGTGTTGCCCGCCAACTCGATCGCCTTGTCGTAGGCGACCCGCGCCTCCGGACCGCGACGCATCCGCCGCAACAACTCGGCCCGCGTCGCGTGAAAGGCGTGATAACCGGTCAACTGGTCCTCGAGACGCTCGATCGTCGCCAGCGCCACCTCCGGACCGTCGAGCTCCGCGACCGCAATGGCCCGGTTCAGCGCAACGATCGGAGACGGGTCGACCCGAACCAACTGGTCGTACAAGGCAACGATCTGCGACCAGTCCGTGTCGCGCACGTCCGGAGCGTCGGTGTGTACGGCGTTGATCGCCGCGAGGATCTGGTAGCGACCCGGACGCACACCGGCCGCCAGACGCTCGCGCACCAGCCGATGCCCCTCGGCGATCAGCTCGGCGTCCCAGGATCCACGGTCCTGCTGATCGAGGGGGACCAACTCGCCGCTCGCCGAGATCCGGGCGGTACGGCGGGCCTCGGTGAGGAGCATGAGTGCCAGCAGGCCGGCGACCTCACCGTCGGCCGGCAACAGAGCCCGGATCAGGCGCGTGAGCCGGATCGCTTCGGCGGTCAGCTCGTGGCGCACCGGGTCGGTGTCGGAGCCGGTCGCGAGGTAGCCCTCGTTGAAGACCAGGAAGAGGACGGCGAGCACACCGGAGACGCGGGCCGGGAGATCTTCGGCGGACGGGACCCGGTAGGGGATTCGAGCGGCCTTGATCTTGGCCTTGGCCCGGGTGATCCGTTGCCCCATCGCGGTTTCCTGCACCAGGAAGGCACGGGCGATCTCGGGCACGGTCAGACCGCCGACCATGCGCAGCGTCAGCGCCACGCGGGTCTCCATCGCGAGCGCCGGGTGGCAGCAGGTGAAGATCAGCCGGAGCCGCTCGTCGTCGATGATCCCGAGAGGCTCGGGCGGGTCGTCGTACACCATCTGAGCCTCCTTGTGCTTGTCGTCGCGCTTGCTCTCGCGACGGATCCGGTCGATGGCCTTGCGATTCGCGGTCGTGGTCAGCCAGGCGCCGGGATTCGGCGGTACGCCGTCGGCCGGCCAGCGCTCGACGGCGGTCGCGAACGCCTCGGCGGCCGCCTCCTCGGCGATGTCGAGGTCGCCGAAACGCTTGGTGAGGGAGGCAACCACCCGCGCCCACTCCGCGTGGTGCACCCGGGTGATCGTCTCCTCGACATCGCTCACTGGAATGGCCGCACCTCGATCTTGCGGTCGCAGACCTTCGACGCCTCGGCGGCGAGCTTGAGCGCCACATCCAGGTCGGGGGCCTCCCACACCCAGACGCCGGCCAGGTACTCCTTCGACTCCACGAACGGCCCGTCGGTGACCACCGGCTGCTCACCGCGGTTGTCGATGACCGTGGCCGCGGTGGTGTCGGCGAGTCCGCCCGCGAAAACCCAGAAGCCCTCGGCGATCAGCCGTTCGTTGAACTTGCTGATGGCAGGCTGCCGGTCCGTGCTGCCGGGATTGCTCTTGTCGTCGATCACGGAAACCAGATACTGCATCTCGGTCAACTCCTGTGTGCTCCGGGCGTCCTGTCGGCCGCCATTCACTCCTGCAACGAACACCTCAGTCCTGATCCGACACAGCCTTCCAGATTTCATTCGAAGAAGCAGGGGAGTGGTTCGAGTGCGGCGACACCGGCCGGTGGAAAGTGCAGTGGGGGAGCCACAGATCCCTTCTCGGTGGCCCGCAGATGCCGGTCCACGAACCGCTGCGTCCTGCTGAGCACGGTGGCGCATTCCGCAGCCGTGATGTGCCCAGCACTGAGCGCATCCGCAAGCTCATCCAGATCCAGCACGTGATAGCGGTCAGCGCCGGGCGGGACCAAGAAGTCCACGTAGCGATCGTGTACGGCATATCCGCCGTCGACCAGTTCCACCTCGACGAGATCGACGTACCACCAGCCTTCGACCGGACCTTCGAACACCGCGGGCTTGGTCAACTGGATGCCTTCGTCGAGCAGCAGGTAGCTGCGATCGATCGTGGGTCGTCCGCGAACCTGGTATTGGGGGAGGATTCGTGCGTCGTACGCGACAACGTCGCCGACGCGCCGCCCGGGACACCACTGGCCCGTCCGGTGGAGGACTTGAACGGTCTCCATGTTCTTCTGATCTGCCACGAAGGGCAGAGTAATTCCGGTGCGTCGATGAAGTGCGAGGCCCTAGATTGCGGGGGATGAATCTCTCGCATCTCGGCGTACCGGTCGGGCCGATGGTCCGCGTGCATGGCGGGTTCGCCAACCGGATGTACCGGCTCGACACCGACCAGGGGTCGTTCGCGGTGAAGGAGTTGAACCTCGCCGACCGCCGGTTCGCCTACCACCTCGAGGACGTGTTCAGGTTCGAGCGGGCGGCGTTTGCGGCCGGTATCCCGATGCCAGAGCCGATCTCGGCCGGCCCCGACACGCTCGTCCACCGGTGGGTCGAGGGGGAGAAGGTGCCCGAAGCACCGGTGCCGGCGGCGTACGCGTTCGAGATCGGTGAGATCCTCGCGCGCCTCCACGCGCTCGACGTCGAGTGGACCGACAGGACGGTCGAAGAACTGACGTCACGGGACTGGCCAGAGCTCGCCGAGCGGGCGGTGGCGACCGGACAGCCGTGGGCCGAGGAACTCGCCTCCCAGGTCGAGACGTTCCTCGCGATTGCCCACTTCGTCGACACCTGCGAACGGCCGGGCCCCGTCGTACTGACCCACAAGGACGTCCAACCGTGGAACCTGCTCACTCGAGACGGCCGGCCGGTGGTGCTCGACTGGGAGCTCTCGGGGATGCTCGACCTGTCCAGTGAGCTCGGCTCGACCGCGCTGAGCATCTCGAAGGGACCTGGCTTCGACGACATCCAGCCAGCCATCTTCCGCGCGGTCCTGGACGGCTACGTCGCAGGAGGCGGAGCACTGCCGCCGCCGGGTCCAAGCTGGTTCGTGTTCATGATCGGCGGCTGGCTGGGCCACACGAGGTGGAACATCCTCCGCTGCCTGGCCGGCGTCGAGGCGACCACCGGCCCAGACCTCGCCCTGTCACACGAGTCCGCACGCAACGGCATCCGCGGCCTACCGGATCTGTTCCGCAGACTCCCAGACCTCGAAACGCTCCTCCGCTAGCGGTTGAGGTCGATACGTTGAGACCTTGTCAGCCGTTCTGAGGAGCACCGCGATCACCCGATCAACACCGTTCGTCGACGAGCCGGCTAGCGATCCGGCGCTGCTGAGGACGCTGGCGGCCGCTGGTCTGCCGGCAACCGGGCGTTTTCGTCCAAAGGCCGGCTGGGTCAGCCGCGTGTGGGTCGGCGACGAACACGTCGTACGACTGAGCAACGGACAGTACCGCGACTCGTTTCGCCACGAGGCTGCAGTCGCCAACCTGCTCGCCGGCAGCGAGGTCCCACACGCCCGGCACCTCGCCCACGGCGACGGTCCGGACGGGCCGTGGTGTGTCACCGAACGCGTGCCCGGCCGGACCCTGTACGAGGCGTGGCCGGCGGCGGACTCGCACACGCGCCAAGCAATGATCGAAAGCCTCGGCATTGCGTTGCGGGCACTTCACCGCGTTCCTGTCACGGCCGACCTGCTGCCGCCCTGGCTGGCCGACGCGCTGGCCGACGCGCTCGCCGGCAAGCCGTGGCCTGCGTTCCACCCACCCGTAGTGAGTGCGGCGCTCCAGCAGGTCGAGGCTGCCCGGCGACTGCCCGGTCATGACTCGCGCCTGCTCGCGGACGTCGCCGATTGGATCCAGGAGCGGCTGGCGTTGTTCGCCACCGACGAACCCGTCCTCGTCCATGGTGACTTACACGGTTCCAACGTGATGGTCGACCAAGGACGCGTCACCAGTCTGATCGACTTCGCGGAGGCGTTGGCTCAGCCGGCGGATGTCGAGCTCGACACCATCCTGCGCTGGTGCGCGAGGGCGCGAGAGTACCCACCCACACCCGACAAAGAAGGGCTCGACGAGACCACACTCACAGAGGTCCCCGGATGGCTGCACGGCGCGTATCCGGAGCTGTTCGAGCGCGAGCATCTGCGCGAGCGCCTGAACTTCTATGACATGTACGTGGAGCTCGCGCTCTACGCACACCACCCGCAGCCTGACATCCGCGAAGCGGCGCAGCACCGCATCGCTCGCCTCCTTTCCGGCCATAACCATCTAGACCGACTCGCCTGGTAGGTCGTCCGACCGGGCTCTGATATATCGGGCCGGGCTCACCGACTCAAGGCTGCGATAGCGCGCACCGCCAGTCGTTCGGCGTACTCGGTGCTTCCTGGCTGTACCCAACCCTCGTTGATGGTCGGCGTGTCGCCGTTGCTCACGGCCATCTGGAAATCGAGGCAGGCCAACCAGAGTGCTCGCATGTTCAGGATGCGGGGGAGCCTTTGGACCTCATCGTCGCTGAGCTGGACATACTGACGGTAGCCGCGCAGGACGGCGTCGATGTTGTCCGGGTTGCCTTCGGCTGTAGTCCTCAGGAGCCAGGCGAGTGCGGGTAGCCGCGGCCCGCGCCCGGAGCCGGCCCAGCCTACGATCGTGAGCGTGCCGGGGACGCCGACGGCGGCCCAGAGGTGGTAGTTGCTGTGGGTGAGCGCTTCGGGCAGCCCTTCAGCGTCGTCAGCGTTCTCGACCTGATCGCGCAGCCATTCGAACTTCTCCCGACCGTCGAGGGTCACTTTGTCCTCGACACTGGCCAGGAAGCTCATCGCCGCGGCCAGATCCTGTTTCGGCCGGCCCACGTAGAAGCCGCCGTCGGCTTCCTCCGCACCGCCGTCCCTGGCGACCGCGCCGGCTGCTGCGGGGAGCGTGTGTAATCGCCCCAACAGGCTGCCCAGTTCATGCGCGACCTCGGCGGATTCGCTGCGGCCGTGCTCGTCGGCCGGGCGTCCGCCGTCGACGAACTGCGTCACGATCACGCCGCTGTCGTCGAACCTCGACACCGGATCATCGTGCGCGATCCGTTCAGCGGGAAAGTCGTGCGCAGCCAGGAACCGCAGGATCTCCGCGTCGCCCTCGACACGAGCGAGCTGGTCAGCCCGCGACGAGAACACCCGGGCGATCCACGGCGGACCGTCCTCCCGCCGGACGAGCAACGTCGATGGGTAGTGGCCCGGCCACGAGCCACGTGGCCGGGTGGCCGGATCGTCGTCGATCGGTGCCAGCGAGCTGATCTGAATCCCGTACCGCGTCTCGAGGTGGGTCCTGAGGTCGAACTTCTCGAACGGGCGGGTCCGCGCGAACGGCGATCTGTTGATCTGCTCCAGATCGGCGAGTGCCTGGGTGTACCGCTGCCCGGTCTCGCGTGCCCGTTCGCGGACGGCGCGCTTGAAACTGCCCTGTTTGGTCATGACAAGCCTCCTCGAGCTGTCCTCGCCCCCCAGCGACGCGACACTCGATACAGGCCTGGACACGAACAGTTGGCCTTGAGGGCGGATTCCCCTTCGCCATCTCAAAGACCCCGCTGGGGCAGGTCCTCAGAAGCTGGGCATCGGCCGATGCCAGACCACATCCTGCTAACGGTCGCAAAGCAATGTCAACAACGGCCTCTGCCGCTGCCCGCTGAAGGGACCGATTCCCATCCACCGGAGCGCAACCGCACGAGTCGTCAGCTACCTGCAGACGCTGTGACAGGCTAGTAGTTGACATAATGTCGCTTATCGGCGCTTATATAACGGGAGTTGAAAGCTGCCCAAGTCTGGACAGGACGTGGTCGTCGAGCGCGTTGTGCACAGCGACGAGCTCAGCGCGCGCGACCGGGCTGCCGCCATCTTGGTCATCATCTTCGGCCAGCACATCGAAGACGTCGCCCAGCTGACTTGGGACGACGTCACCGTCACCGACGACGTCGTCACCGTCAGGCTCGGCAAAACCGAGTTCGCACTCCCCTCCCCCTTGGACGAGCCCATGCGCCAACCCGCAGCCGCACCCGGCAACGACCTCACTGCGTCCCATCCCCACAGCAACTGGGTCTTCCGCGGCTACTCGCCCGGCCAGCACATTCACGGCTCGAGTTTGCGACAGAGGCTGAAGGTTGTATTCAGCACCCGAGCTGCCCGGCTCGGGACGTTGCACGAACTCACCAAGCTCGGCCCGGTACCGATCATCGCCGACGCGCTCGGCTACCACCCGGCCACGATCGAACGCCACGCGCTCGGCTCGGCAACGACGTATGCCGAGTACATCGCCGCCGCACGTGAGCAGAGGCGTATCTCGTGACAGTGCGAATGGCTTCGGTTGAGGGAATGGCCGGGGACGTGCGCCAATGCGGCGGAACCCGACGCCTATCGGGCCGCGCTGAAGTCCTCGCGGGGGCGTGCTCGTCCGGCGCCGTGCAGTGACTGCTGTACGCCGCCGACCCCTTGGGCCGTGGCGCCGAGGCCTCACCATTGGCGGGCTGAACTGACCCTCAAATGATCATTCGCTCGTGGCTTCGTAGGTGAGCAAGAGCGATCCGCTGGGTGTCGATTGGCTCTCCATGAGACTCCACTGTGAGTCTGATGCGCCATCGCCGGCGAAGAGCCGGTGAGTCCGTGCGCTGGCTGCCCAGTTGACGAGCTCGCGGCAAGGTCCGCGTCATCGGCGCACCCGTCATGGGGAAGGGATCGCAGGCTTGCAGATCGCGTTCGCGCCAACACGCGGCGAGACTCCGGAACTCAGGAGTCGCCGCTCACCGACCGATGCTGACGTGGCCGATGGGCCTGCGTTCCGAAGCGACCCACGGTCGCCACCTGATCAGTCGACGGGTTACTGGTTGAAGAACGTCTTCAGTACACGGGCCATGAGTTCGGGGGCGACGACGTGTCCCTGCCCGTCGAGCGTGTGTCGTTCGGTCTGGGGGATGGCAGCGGTTATCGCTTTCGCGGCGCGGTCGAAGAAGTCGGTCGGGAGGCCTGCGAACTGGGGCTCGGTGGTCGGACCCTCGGTGGTCACCAGGACCGACTGAGTGATGCGGGCAAGTCGGTTCGTGGGGATCTTGTAGTCATTGAGGATCACGGCGTCTTTGACGAGCGTGTGGGCGAGCGCGACGGACGAGGCCCAGAGCGGGTGCTGTTTGCCAGCCGCGATGTCCGCGTCGGGTCCGCCGGTAAGCCTCATGAACAGTTCCAGGAGCTCCTCGTCCCGGCCGGCTTTGTATGCCTCGTGGGTGTCCGCGAGGTACTGGTTGAACCTCGGCCACAGGTCGTCCCCGATCACGTACGGCACATCCCACACCGCGATCTTGTCGATCGCCGAACCTGACGCTGCTGCCTCCAGCACGAGGGCGCCGCCAGATGAGGCGCCGTACACGTGAGCTGAGCCGCCGGCTGTCGCAATCAGCGCGTCGAGGTCTTCCACCTCCCGCGCCAAGGCGTACGGCGGTGTATTGCCGCTGGCGCCCCGGCCGCGTCGTGCGTAATTGTAGACCGTGAAATGGTCGGCAAGGAGCCGGGCCAGCGGCGCGTTCTCAGCGCCGTCGTCTAGGGTGCCGCCGACGAGGATCACCGCCGGGCCAGTGCCTTTCCGGTCGTAGGCGATCCTCGTACCGTCGTCGGACGTCACACGAAGTGTCATCTCGTTCACTGCTTCTCTCCATTTCTCGATGCGTGGTCGTCACCGTCGGAGAATGTCGACCAGGATTGAGTTACTGGATCTGCGAGCCCAGGCGATCACCGCAGCCACTACCAGGAGGGCCAGGGGCAGCCACGGGCTCTCCTCCAGACACAGTGTCCTGCCCCAGCCGGTCTCCAGCATCCACCGTCGCCCCGGCGAGCCTGAAGGACCCCGCGCCGCGGGGGCACCGGGTGACCTACAGCCTCACCGAGGTCGGGATTCAAACTGTCCCCGTCTTGATCGCTCTGGGCGAATGGGGCCGCTACCGCTTCGGCCGCCCAGAGGATGCTCCGCCCGAGTGGGACCGATTCGACGCACTGGTCGAAGGAGGACCACAGGCTTGCGTTGCGCTCATGGACAGCTTGCGTAGCGAACATCTGAGCCAGTCCTGAAATGCACCGTTCGAATCCTTAGACCCCAACTCCCGGCTCATCAACTCCCGTCCCTGCCAGTTAACCCACGGGTTTTTTGCGCAGGTCAAACCCGGTTTTCGCGGCAGAGGAGGGAATCGCTCAACTGGTGCACAGACGCACGGACATAGCCGATGACCGTGCGGCGGGTCCTCAGGTGAGGCAGAACTCGTTGCCCTCTATGTCCTGCATGACCATGCACGCGTCGGTGCCGTCGTACAGCAGTCGCTCGCGTCTCGCGCCGAGCGGGACGAGCCGAGCGCACTCGGCCTCGAGGGCGGCCAGCCGCTCTTCGCCCTCAAGGTCATAGGCGACCCGCACGTCGAGGTGGACGCGGTTCTTGGCCACCTTGCCTTCGGGCACGCGCTGGAAGTACAGGCGCGGGCCCACCCCCGAGGGATCGACGGAGGCGAACCACGAGCCCTGCTCCTCGGGCGGCATCGAGTGTTGGAAGTCGTCCCACGTTCCGAAGCCCTCCAGAGGCGGCACGACGTACCCCAGCACCTCGCACCAGAACCGACCGACGCGCTCGGGTTCGATGCAGTCGAAGGTGACCTGGACCTGCTTGACCGATGGCATGGACCGACAACCTACTACCGCCTGCTACCACCAGCTCGGGGTGGGTATGCACTCCCTGGCGCTGGCTGGCGTTGGGAGATTCAAGTGCACACTTTCTGGCGCTCTGCGCGCGCTCGGAGGCACGCTACTGCGCGATCCGGGCGTCCGCTCCCCACTACTCCCGCCTCATCAACTCCCGTCCCTGCCAGTTGAACATGGGGAGTCGGAACGACTGAATCGCGCCATTGGCGGCGATCTTCGCGCACTACCCGAAGAAGCGCTTGAGGTCGTAGTTCGCGACGGTGTCAGCGATCCCCCGAGGCGTCCTTCCATGGTTGTTCTCGGCGTCCGGGTCGGCCCCGGCGGCCAGCAAGACGGACACAATCTCGCCCTCTTGGTCACGGACGTTCATCAGGGCAACCCACAGAGGTGTGTTGCCGAACCGGTTGCGGGCATCGATCGAAGCCCCGGCCCCAATGAGTGCCTCCGCCACGGCGGCGTGACCTTCCTGCGCCGCAAAGTGCAGCGGAGTGAAGCCTGCGCCGTCAGCCAGATCAACGTCTCCACCGCTGGCAATCAGCGCCACGACCTGATCAGTGTCACCGTCCAGAGCAGCGTAGTGCAGCGCTGATCGTCCGCCCCGGTCCAGGGTTTGGTCCATGCAGAGATGGTCGCAGACCATCGCGCAAGCGCACCGACAAGCCGCGATCTGGGCGATTCCGGCTGCCCTACTCCCAGCTCATCAACACCCGTGCATGCCAGTTGACGGAAGTGGATGGGATCGGTCGCTCGGGTAGGTTTCCAGGCGGGACGATTCCCGGTGACGTCGCAATCTGCGGACAGCCGACCACGGCGGTTCAGTTCCGATCGAGGTGTCGACGTTCCAAAGGCGGGGTTGTCGGATTCTGGGTGGCGGGTTCGTGGAGAGGGCAACCGGACAAGGTTCCAGACTCGAGGAGAACCACGATGAACGACAAGGCCAAGCCAGTGACCAGACCATACCGATTCGGGGTCGTTGCGCCGATCGGTTCTGACCTGCCGGCGTGGCGAGACCGCGTGCGCCGCATCGCCGCCAGCGGTTACTCAACGTTGCTGATGCCCGACGTTCCTACGTGGCAACCAGCACTTGGCCCCACGCTGGCGACCGCGGCCACGCTCGCTGACCTGCGGATCGGCTCGTGGGTCTATGCCGCCGCGCTGCGCGAACCATGGAGCACAGCATGGGAGGCTCACTCACTCTCAGTACTCACCGAAGGCCGCTTCGAAATGGGCATCGGCGCCGGCCGACCCGGGATCGAAGTCGAGCTGGGGCTGCCTGCAGTCTCCCCAGCTGAGCGTCGTGCCAGGATGCGCGAGACCGTGGCCGCCCTGCGGACGTTCGATGGCCCCGATCTGCACACGCCGGTGGTCATGGCGGTGAGCGGACCGAAGTCGCAGGCGCTGGCGCTCGAAGTTGCTGACGCAGTCACGTTCGTACTCGCACCGGACGATGATCGGGTCGAAACCACGCACCGGGTACGCGACCTTGCCGGCCGCCGAGACATCGAACTCGCCCAGCACGTCGCCGCCGTCGGTGACCGTGTCGCTCCGTTCATGGCGCCGCCCAACCTCGACACCGCAGCGCTCCGCGCGGCCGACTCGCTCGTCATACTTCCGAGTGACCCCGCGGCAGCCGCCGAAGAAATCCAACGCCGACGCGAGGAGATCGGCTTCTCCTATTTCGTCATCGGCGCCGACTTCGCCGACACACTCGCGCCGGTCGTGGCCAAGCTGGCCGGACAATAGGCGGCGCACGCCTCAGGGCTCAACTAGGCGACAGCGATCGCATCGCCGCTCCCGAACCGATCCTCGTCCGCCTCAGCTCAGCCGGTGCGGACATCCGTTGGCTCTGCTACCTCTGTTGTCCGTCCTACCCCGGCTCTTCAACTTCCGTTCCTGCCAGTTAAAGAGCCGGGGTAGAAGTAGATGGTTTCCTCCTTGGATGCAGGTTTCCAGGGGCGGTGTCAGGCGGGGGCGCCGAGTGGTGGGTGTTCGAGGACGCGGGGTTTGTACTCGACCAGCTGGATGCGGCCGTCGAAGGTGCGGTGCTCGATCATCTCGAGGGCGACGTCCGGATAGCCGTCGTAGATGCGTTCTTCGCCCGTGGCCCCGGTGATCACCGGGAACATCCCGACCCGGAAGCGGTCGACGAGTCCGGCTCGTAGCAGGGACCGGCACAGGCTGATGCTGCCGATCGTGCTGAGGATCCCCGATCCACTGGACTTCATGGCGCGGACCGCCTCGACGGCGTCGTCGCGGACGAGCGTGGAGTTGGCCCACGTCAGCGGCTCCTCGAGTGAGGAGGAGAACACCACCTTGGTCGCTTGCGTGAGCTCGTCGACAGACGCCTCTTCGTCGGGACTGAACTCGTCTTGGCCACTCGGGACCTCGCCGGCGGCGAAGCCCGACATCAGGCGGTAGGTGTTCGCTCCCATCAGGTAGGTGACCTCGGGCTGCTCGCCGAGCCATGCGAGGTACTCCGGTCCCTCGAGGCCCCAGAACCCGGGCCATCCCTGTCCCGATGCGTAGCCGTCGAGGGAGGTGATGAAATCGACGAGAAGCTCCGACATGACGGTGTCCTTCCTAGGCTGTCACGAGCTTGGACTGGCCGGGCCTGCTCCACTTCGACTTTATCGAGGGGGTGTCAGTCCAGGCAGAATTCGTTGCCTTCGGGGTCTTGCATGGTGATGAAGCCGGCTTCCATCGGGGGCGCCGGATCGACGCGGTATCCCCGGGTTGCGCCTAGGGCTTCGAGGCGGGTGCACTCGGCTTCCAGAGCGGCCATTCGTTCGTCGCCTTCGAGGCCCGGGGCTGCACGGACGTCCAGATGAACGCGGTTCTTGACGGTCTTGCCTTCCGGGACTTGCTGGAAGAAGACGCGTGGGTGGTTGCCGTCCGGGTCCTCGATGGCCGACCTGGTGTTGCGCTGGTCTTCCGGTACGCCGATGCGCTCCAGGAACTCGTCCCACGCAGCCAGCGGATCAGCGCCCTCCGGAAGCTCGACCCCGGGCGGCCCAGGATGCACGTAGCCCAGGACGTCGCGCCAGAAGGTCGACAGCGCCCGCGGGTCGTGGGCGTCGAAGGTGATTTGGACCTCGCGGCTCATCAGGTCGCTCCGTTCTTCCGGCTCAGGTGAGAGTCACCCTGCCATCCGCGACCGACAAGTTCGTGGGTTCGCGGAAGTTATTCCTTGACACGAATATTCGTCCGTGTGAATAATCGGAGTCATGGACGCAGTGATCAGTGCCTTGGCGGACCCGGCGCGGTGGCGCCTGGTGACGCTGTTGGCCGAACGCCCGAGGTCGGTCGGCGTACTCGCGGAGCTTGCGCAGGCGCGGCAGCCGCAGACGACGAAGCACCTGCAGACGCTCGAGCGGGCCGGCATCGTGATCTCGCAGCGGACAGGGCAGCGGCGCATCTACGCGTTGCAGGCCACTCCCCTGCGGGATCTCGCGACCGCGCTCAGCCGGCTCGCCGACGCCGTGGATCAGCCTGGTGGGGCACGTACGGCGTTCGACCGTCACGGGCTCAGCCTCGAAGCGGAGCGGCTCGCTGCCGAGGCGCCGGGATGGGCGGACGGTCGGACGTTCGGGTTCCACCGTTCGCTGGCCGGCGATCCCGAGCTGGTCTGGCGGCATCTGACCGAGACGGATCTGCTGACCCTCTGGTGGACGCCGGACGACCTGCGTGTCTCTGAGCTGATCTTCGAGCCGCGCCCAGGCGGCCGGATCGTCCTGGAGTACCGCGACCTCGAGGACACCGGCGGCACCGAGCAGGTTGCCGGACGGGGCGAGGGAACCGTCGACGAAGCGCGCCCAGGGGAGGGCCTCTCCTACCGCCTCTCCCCCACGCTGCCCGACGGCAGCATCGCCTTCACGGCGCAGGTCGACTTCGACCTCCGCAGTACTGACGCCGGCACCGAGCTGGACGTCCTCTACCGCATCACCGACAGCACCGTCGACTCCGCGGACTTCATCGCCGGGATCGAACTGGGCTTCGGCCAGAGCCTCGACAAGCTCGTGGCGACCCTGCAGAACACCGACTTGAGGAGCAAGAAATGACCGAGCAGACCAGCGGCCGCCGGGTCGTGACCAACATGAGCCTGTCCATCGACGGCCGGTACGCCAAGACCGATCCGCTCGACATGGGCTGGGTGCTGCCGTACGCCATCACCGATGTCGCACGCAACCACATGACGAGCCTCTTCGAGCCGGCCACGACGGCGCTGCTCGGCCGGGTCAACGCCGAAGGTTTCCTGGGGTTCTGGCCCACGGTCATCGGCATGGAGGGCGCCGACCCGCGCGACGAGGCGTTCGCGAAGTGGCTCGTCGACACCGACAAGGTGGTGCTGTCGTCCACCCTCACCGAGGCGCCCTGGGACCGTACGACGATTGTCGACAATCCTACTGTCGACGTGGTGAACGAGCTCAAGGCGACCGAGGGCGGCGACATCGTCGTGTTCTCCAGCGCCAGCGTCATCAAGGCACTGCTGGCAGCCGACCAGGTCGACCGCCTGGCACTGATGATCTTCCCGATCTTCCTCGGCAACGGCCCCCAACTGTTCGACGGCGCTCTCCCGGAGAACCAGTGGACCCTGACCAGCCAGACCGCCGGCCCGGACGGCGAAATCGCCCTGATCTACGACCGCACCCGCTGACCTGGAGCTCGAGTGGACGTGGGCTCGGGTAGGGCCGGCCAGTAGTGCTCGGTGAAGAGGCGCGCTACGAGCTCGCCTCGGGTGGAGACGTGCGCCTTGCTGAAGACCATTTTGAGGTGGTCGCGGACTGTGTGCGGGGAGATGAACAGTGTCGAGGCGATCTCGGCCGTGGTCATTCCGCGCGCGACCAGCTGGGTGATCTGAAGCTCGCGTGACGTCAGGCCGTAGGCGTCGGCGATCAGGACGGCCAGATCGGCAGTCGTTGCAGGCTCGAGGACGAGAGCCACCGGGCCCGGCCGGCCACCAGGACCGTTGAGACAAGAGGCATGACAAACCAGCCAGCGGCCGTCGGCCGTTCGCAGACGTATCCGGGCGTTGCCATGGTCGCGTCCGTCTGCGATCGCTCGCGCCTGGAGCGCCGTACCGATCACCCAGATGGGGAGCTTCAGCCCGAGTGGCGAGGGGAAGCTGGGTCCCGTCGGCAGCGTAGAGAGGTGATGGCGGGCCTCGTCGTTGATGGACGTGGCCGCGCCGGTCTCGTCGAAGAGGATCAGGCCGGGCGCCGGCGAGTCCGTGCGGGGCGCGGTCTCGCTGGGCCGGGCGAACTCGCGCAGCCGTTCGGCCAGCGGGCGGGACAGGTCCGCGAGCAGCGCGATGTCGTCCGGGCTGAAGGCGTCGGTGGTGCGGAACAGGCTCACCAGCCCCCACGGCCGGTCGCCGATCCGCAGTACGACGCGGAGTTCGTCGTACACACCTTGACCGGCCAGCAACCGCCGGAAGCGGGCGCTGCGGGCGGGCAGACCGCCGGTCGCGGCGCGCAAGCCCGCAGCCGGGACAGTCGCGCGGGCGAGGTCGCGGAACGGTACGACGTTCTCCTCGAGCAGCTCGCTCTCCCAGTAGGTGGCGCAGCCGTCTCCGGAGCCGAGGTTCTCGACCAGCATCGGCGCCGTGATCAGACCGGTCTCCGGGTCGGACGCCGTCCACACGGCCGAGTGGAACGGCACCCGCCGCCTCAACCCCGCTGAGACGCGACTGAACAGGTCAACCCCGTTAACGGCCCGCTCGGCAGCCGACAGCACCGCCCGGCGGTGATCAGTCATCCACATCCCTCCGCCGACCAGTGTGCCCGGTCCCCCACAACGCACCATCCCTCGTTTGAGGGGGTCAGCGCGCTGTCGATCGCCTGTTCGCGGGGGATGGGGATCGCGGGTGCGGGCGGCGAGGGTCGAGGTGGACGTCAACGAGAGGGAGATCATGGAGATTGCGATCGTCGGAGGGGGCGCGGCGGCTGTCGGGCTGCTCGATGCGCTGGCTGCCAGGCCGGGCGACCAAGGACGCGGCCGATCAGGTGCGGGCACGGTGAGCGTTTTCGAGCCGTCGCCGCAGTTGTGGCGTGGTCGGCCGTACGGCCCGGACCTGGAGTCGGTGCTGGTGAACGCGCCGCCGGCCATCATGTCGATCAGGAGCGGCGACTTCGGGCACTACGCCGCCTGGCTGGGAAATCGCGGCGCGGAGCACCTCGACCAACTGCTGGGCCAGCCGCTGGTGCCACGCGCGGTGTACGGCGAGTATCTGGCGGACACGGCCGAGAAGGCGATAGCCGCGTTAGGCGAGCAGGGGTGGCTGGTCCGCGTCGTACCGGCTCGAGTGACGGAAGTGCGACGTACCGAAGCACGTCTCGTGGTGCGCACGCAGGACGGCCACGAGCACCCGGCAACACAGGTGGCGCTGTGCGTTGGTGGCGGGACTCCCCCGGACCTGTACGGTCTCGCGGGCACCGAAGGCTTCCTCGCGGATCCGTATCCGCTGGCGCAGACGCTCGATGGCGTGCCTGCTGAGAGCGATGTGGCGGTCATCGGCAGCGGGCTGACCGCGGTAGACGTTGTCGTCTCGCTGGCTGCGCGCGGGCACACGGGACGGATCACCCTGCTGTCACGCAGTGGCGTCCTGCCGCACGTCTGGCAGCGGCCGAACGAGCGGCGGCCGCAGCACCTGACCACCGAACGGGTTGCCGGGTTGGGGATGGTCACTCTCGATCAGCTCGTCGAGCTGTTCCGCGCGGAGCTGGCGGATGAGAACTTGAACGAGTTCTTGGCTGAGCTGCTGGGCACGGAGACCGAGGATCCGGTCGAGCGGCTCCGGCGGCAGATCGCGGCGATCGACGATCCCAGTACCGGCCGCCGGGTACTGCAGGAGGCCGCGCACACGGTCGGACCCTTCGTGTGGCGGTTGTTGCCGGAGGCCGATCGGGCGCTGGTACGACGTCATCTCCGTACGGCGGCCAGCGTGGCGTCGCCCATGGTCCCGGTGAACGCCGCCACCTTGATGGGGCTCCTGGACGCCGGCCAGCTCACCCTCGTCCCCGGGCTTCAGTCGATCGAGGTCGACAACGGCCGGTTCCGGGCCCACGGCAACGAACTTATCACTGCCCAGTTCGTCGTCAACGCAGTGAACCCGCCACCGCAAGCGGTCCCAGCCATGAGCCGAGACCTCGTCCGCTCGCTGACGCAAACCGGCCTCGCCACCCGACACCCGTCCGGCGGACTGATTCCCGCCGATCCAAGGGTGCACGTCGTCGGAGACCTCGTCGGCGGCGGCTCCTTCATCACCTCGAGCATCCCCGGCGTCGCCGCCCAGGCGGCCCGAGCCGCCCGGTCCCTCCGCAGCCCGTGACGCCCGCAGGCGGACGGCGTCAGGCGACGTAGGCGGCCAGGTGCTCGCCGGTGAGGGTGGACTTCTTCGCGATCAGGTCGGACGGGGTTCCTTCGAAGACGACCTTGCCGCCGTCGTGGCCGGCGCCCGGACCCAGGTCGATGATCCAGTCGGCGTGGGCCATCACGGCCTGGTGATGCTCGATGACGATCACCGACTTGCCGGAATCGACCAGGCGGTCCAGCAGGCCGAGGAGTTGTTCGACGTCGGCCAGGTGCAGGCCGGTGGTCGGCTCGTCGAGGATGTAGACGTCGCCCTTCTCGCCCATCTGGGTGGCCAGCTTGAGCCGCTGGCGCTCGCCGCCGGAAAGCGTGGTCAGCGGCTGGCCGAGCGTCAGGTAGCCGAGGCCGACGTCGGCCATCCGGTCCAGGATCTTCTCGGCGGCCGGCGTCCGGGCCTCGCCGTCGGCGAAGAACTCCAGCGCCTCGGAGACGGGCGTCGCGAGCACCTCCGCGATGTTCCGTCCGCCGAGCGTGTACTCCAGCACCGACGCCTGGAACCGGCGGCCTTCGCACTCCTCGCAGGTCGACTCGACGGTCGCCATCACGCCCAGCTCGGTGTAGATGATGCCGGCGCCGTTGCAGGTTGGGCAGGCGCCTTCGGAGTTCGAGCTGAACAGCGCGGGCTTCACGCCGTTGGCCTTGGCGAACGCCTTGCGGATCGGGTCCAGCAGACCGGTGTACGTCGCCGGGTTGGACCGCCGGGATCCCCGGATCGCGCCCTGGTCGATCACGACGACGCCTTCGCGGCCGGCCACCGAGCCGTGGATCAGCGAGCTCTTGCCGGAGCCGGCCACGCCGGTCACGACGCAGAGCATGCCGAGCGGGATGTCGACGTTGACGTTGCGCAGGTTGTTGGTCGACGCGCGCCGTACCTCGAGCTTGCCGTTGGAGTCGCGGACCGTCTCCTTCAGCTTCGCGCGGTCGTCGAGGTGGCGGCCGGTGGTGGTGTCGCTCTTGCGCAGGCCCTCGACGGTGCCCTCGTAGCAGACCGTGCCGCCGGCCGAGCCGGCGCCCGGGCCGAGGTCGACGACGTGGTCGCCGATCGCGATCGTCTCGGGCTTGTGCTCGACGACGAGGACGGTGTTGCCCTTGTCGCGAAGCTGCAGCAGCAGGTTGTTCATCCGCTCGATGTCGTGCGGGTGCAGGCCGATCGTCGGCTCGTCGAACACGTACGTCACGTCGGTGAGCGAGGAACCGAGGTGGCGGATCATCTTGGTCCGCTGCGCCTCTCCCCCGGACAGCGTGCCCGCGGGGCGGTCCAGCGACAGGTAGCCGAGGCCGATCTCGTCGAACGAGTCGAGCAGGTGCTGCAGGCCGGCCAGCAGCGGCCCGACCGACGGCTCGTCGAGGCCGCGGATCCAGTCGGCCAGGTCGCTGATCTGCATCGTGCACAGGTCGGCGATGTTCTTGCCCTTGACCTTCGACGACAGCGCTTCCTTGCTGAGCCGGGTGCCGTTGCAGTCCGGGCAGGTCGTGAACGTCACCGCGCGCTCGACGAAGGCGCGGATGTGCGGCTGCATCGCGTCGACGTCCTTGGACAGGAACGACTTCTGGATCTGCGGGATCAGGCCGGTGTAGGTCAGGTTGATGCCCTCGACCTTGACCTTGGTCGGCTCCCGGTAGAGCAGGTCGTGCAGTTCCTTCTTGGTGTACTTCTTGATCGGCTTGTCCGGGTTGAAGTAGCCGCAGCCGCGGTAGATCCGGCCGTACCAGCCCTCCATGCTGTAGCCCGGGATGGTCAGCGCGCCCTCGTTGAGCGACTTGTTCTCGTCGTACAGCGCGGTCAGGTCGAAGTCGTTGACCGACCCCATGCCCTCGCACTTGGGGCACATGCCGCCGTGGTAGACGGCGTTGCGTACGACGGTCTTCTCGCCGGCGCCCTTGTCCGCGACCATCGAGCCGGTCGCGGTCCGCTTCGGGACGTTGAAGGAGTACGCCGTCGGCGGGCCGACATGGGGTTTGCCGAGCCGGCTGTACAGGATCCGCAGCATCGCGTTGGCGTCGGTGGCGGTGCCGACCGTGGAGCGGGGGTTGGCGCCCATCCGCTCCTGGTCCACGATGATCGCCGTGGTCAGGCCGTCCAGCATGTCGACCTCGGGACGCGACAGGTTCGGCATGAAGCCCTGAAGGAACGCGCTGTAGGTCTCGTTGATCATCCGCTGCGACTCCGCGGCGATCGTCTCGAACACCAGTGAGCTCTTGCCCGAGCCGGACACCCCGGTGAACACCGTCAGCCGGCGCTTCGGGAGCTCGACGCTGATGTCCTTCAGGTTGTTCTCGCGGGCGCCCTGGACCCGGATCAGGTCGTGGCTGTCCGCGGCGTGCTGCTCAGGCTTGGTGCCGGCCTTGGGCATCGTGGTCTCCATCCGTCGGGCGGGGGCATGCGTGCGCTGCCCCCGTCGCGTCCCCTGGGTCGATTTAATCAGGTCGGTCGGTCAGGACTGGGCGATCCGGACCATGTTGCCGGCCGGGTCGCGGAAGGCGCAGTCGCGGACGCCGTACGGCTGGTCGGTCGGCTCCTGGACGACCTCGGCGTCGGCGGCCTCGATCTTGGCGAAGGTGGCGGCCAGGTCCGGGGTGCCGAGGTTGATGCTGGCGTAGGTGCCCTTGGCCATCATCTCGGTGACGGTACGGCGCTCGTCGTCGGTGAGACCGGGGGTGGCCTCCGGCGGGTAGAGCACGATCGACACCGGCTGGCCGACCGGGCCGACGGTGATCCAGCGCAGGCCCTGGTAGCCGACGTCGTTGCGGACCTCGAAGCCGAGTACGTCGCGGTAGAAGGCGATCGCGGCGTCCGGGTCGTTGTGCGGGAGGTAGGTCTGGTTGATCGTGATGTCCATGACCGTCACGCTAGTTGGCGGTCACCGGCCGGCGCTTCTCGATTCCTGATCGGTCTGGTCACCTGCTTGGCCATGCACGCCGGGATCCCCTTGGTCGCCTCCGCCTCCTGCTCGCGGTAGACGCTCGGCGGCACGCCGACGAGCTCGGTGAAGCGGGTGCTGAAGGTCCCGAGCGACGAGCAGCCGACCGCGAAGCAGATCTCGGTCACGCTCAGCTCACCCATCCGCAACAGCGCCATCGCACGCTCGATCCGCCGCGTCATCAGGTAGCTGTACGGCGCCTCGCCGTACGCCTGCTTGAACTGCCGGCTGAGGTGTCCGGCCGACATGTTCACCCCACGCGCCAGCGCCTCGACGTCCAGCGGCTGCGCGAACTCCCGGTCGATCCGGTCCTTCACCCGCCGCAGCAACGCCAGGTCGCGCACATCCTTCGCCCCAGCCACCCCACGATCATGCCACGGCGGCCGCCGACCACGCTGTGTAGTCAGCTGACATACTTCGCGCCCCAGTTGAGGTAGGCGACGTTGGCCAGCAGCCAGCCGAACCCGATGGCTTGCTGGCCGTCGCGTTCGGGCGTGGGTTGGTAGCGGGTGTAGAGGGCCAGGCAGTGGGCGTGGACGGCTGGGTCCCAGGGGGTCGCTTGCATCCAGCGGGGTGCTTGGTGGGCTACGGAGGCGGCGCCGAGGGTGGTGCCGGCGACGGTGGTGTGGATGGCGGGCAGGCCGTCGGGGTCGGTGGTGGCGACGTTCTGGGTGTAGGTGCGGGCGAGCCGGTCCATGTCGGCGCCGGTGAAGCCGAGGCGGGCGCGGAAGGCGCGGACGGCGAACTCGACGTCGATCGCGCCGTGGCTGATGTCCTCGAACTGCCGGGCCGGGCCGCCGGAAGGCGTGAAGATCGAGACGTCCGTGTCCGGCGAGCCCGTCTTCACGAAGCCGTCGTACACCTTGCCGCCCATCGGCCAGTACCGCCACTGGTAGGCGTCGCCGGCGTCCACCGCGAGCTGTCCGGCGAACATCTTCGCCAGCGCCGCCACCTTCCGCCGGTACCCGCGATCGCCGGTCGCCAGCGCGAGCTCGACCAGCGTCTGCCCGAGTCCGAGTGACTGGTTGATCGGCTGCTCGCACCCGTCGTACGCGAGCGGCTGCTCCTTCGGCCAGATCAGGTACCCGCCGCCCGCCGCGGTCTCGCGGTATTCCCAGTCATGTACGGCGACCGCCTCGCGGCACGCGGTCAGATACTCGGCCGCCTTCGCCCAGTACCGTTGCCGCAGCACCGGTGAGCCGCACACCAGTCGCACGAAACTCGCGATCGGGTACGTGATCATCCCGGTGTGTACGGCGAAGATCACCGGCTTGGTCAGCATCGGGAACTCCCCCAGGACCGGCACGCCTTGGGACACGGCGCGTGCAGTCAACTGCAACGGCCCCGGCGCGGCCGCGTAGATCCGGCTCACCGCAAAGTCCGGGCTGGCCGGGTCCATCGACAGCTCGGTGTGCGTGACCGTGCGGTTGACCTGGGTGTTGACCAGCCTGACCGTGAAGGTGTCCGGCCGGGATCCCGCTGTCACGGTCACCTTGGTGTCCTCGGCGTACGGGAGCGCCTGCCGAAGCTCCAGCACCGGCTGTCCGTTGCTGTCGGCAAGTGTCGTGTAGCCGGTGGTGTACGGGTGGTCCGCCCGCCACGCAGGCAGCGACAGACCGCGGTAGTCGGTCACGCCGCGCTCGCTGTCGCGGACCGCGAGGACCTGGTCGACGTTGTCGATCAACCGGTCCAGGTAGCAGGTGTCGCGGTACGTCTCGTACATCCGGACCAGCCCGAGGAGCACGTACGACTGGCTCCACGCGAGCATGCCGGACCGGCCGTCGGCGTTGGTGTTGTCGTTCGGCTGGTCCGGCTGGCCGGGACCGCCCTGCTGGAACAGCCGGTCCCAGTCGTCGAACGTCGTACGGGCGGTGTAGTCGATGGTTGCGGCGAACGCCGGGGCGGCGGGGAGGGCGGCTGCGGCGACCACACCGCCGCCCACCTTGAGAAAGTCGCGACGAGTGAACTGCATGGGGCGGCCTCCAGCTGGACGTGGGCGGTACGTGCTGCAGGGAGGCTCACATCTTCTCGCAGCCTGGGGGCTACGGCAGCTCGACCTCGATGTACGGCGTCAGCGCCCGGAGGAAATCAGCAGCGTCGAACATCGCCCCGGCCGAGGCCACGCCGGTCGTCCGGGTCTGCCCCTTCAGCAGCCGCTGCACCGCCTCCACCGCCAGCGGCGCGGTCACCGCGTAGATGTCCCGGCCGCGAGCGACGGCCCGCCGCTCGACTCCGTCAGCCCGCACCACGACGTCGACGACGAAGCTCTGGTCGGGGTCAGCCTCGTCCCGCGTCGGCGTGCCCGGAGCCGAGAGATCGGTCGCGGCCTCGACGGCCATGTAGGTACGCACGTCGCGTACGGCGAAATGGCTGGGCACCGTGACGATGTCGGCCATGCTGAACTCGGCGATCACCTCACGCTTCCCGAGCGGCGCTGGGAAGTCCCAGTCCTGCCGCACCAGTTCGTCCTCGTGGTACTCCAGCGTGGAGTTCCGGAAGCGGACCCGGCGACCGCCCCGACGGTCGTGCGACACCTGCCCGGCGATCCGGGTGCCTTCCGTGGGACGCCAGCTCGACAGGCCGTAGGCGACCTGGATCTCGTCGGCCGCGGTCCGCTCCCCCATCGCCGCGGTGACCAGCAGATCGCCGAGGCCGCCGAAGAATGCCATCGCCGGCACGATCGGGGTCTCGGCCTTGGTGTGGTCGGCGAAGGTCGACACGTTCGCCTCGATCTCGGCCGCGACGTCGACGTACGGGATCCCGGCTCGCTGTGCCGCCGCGACCAGCGGACCGGCCGTGGTGGCGAACGGTCCGGCGGCGTTGATGACCGCCTCGGCGCCGTCGAGCGCGCGGTCGAGCGCATCCGGGTCGTCCACGCTCGCCTGTCGTCCGGCCTCGGCCCGGCGGCCGGATCCGATCGGCGTGTAGCCGCGGGCGGCGAGCTCGGCGACGACGAACCGGCCGGTGTGGCCGGTGGCTCCGTAGACGGCGACTGCAGTCATGTTCTCGTTCCTCCGGTGGTGGGTTCGACCGAAAGTCTGGCGGTTCGGCGGCCTCCGGTGTGAGAGTCCGGAACGACACCATGCGTACACTTTCGGACATGCACACCGTCGCACTGGCGACCGCCGGCCACCTCCTGCACTTCGAGCTCGGCGTCGCGTACGAGATCTTCGGCAACCCGCCGCGCGAGGCGGCCGAGAGCTGGTACGACGTCCAGCTCTGCGGACCGGGACCGGTCAAGGTCGGCCCGTTCTCGGTCGAGCCCGATGCCGGCCTGGAGCGTCTCGTCAGCGCCGACACCGTGATCGTGCCGGCCTGTGCCGATGTGGACGAACCGCCTCCGGTCGAGCTGATCGACGCCGTACGCGCGGCTCATGAGGCAGGAGCGCGGATCGCGTCGCTGTGCACGGGCGCGTTCGTCCTCGGAGCGGCGGGGCTGCTTGACGGTCGCCGGGCTACGACGCACTGGGCGCACACTGACGTGCTCAGCGAGCGCTATCCGCTGGCCGAGGTCGACCCGGATGTGCTCTACACAGACAACGGCAGTGTGCTCACGTCGGCCGGCAAGGCGGCGGCGGTGGATCTCAGTCTGCATCTGATCCACCTCGACCACGGCGCGAGTGTGGCCAACAGCGTTGCTCGGCGGCTCGTCGTACCGCCGCACCGGTCTGGTGGTCAGGCGCAGTTCGTGGCGACGCCGTTGGAGGTGAGTGGGGACAACAGGCTCGCGCAGTTGCAGTCGTGGGTGCTCGAGCGGCTCGATGAGCCGTTGACCGTGACGGACATGGCTCGGCGGGTGAACACGAGCCCTCGCCATCTCGGGCGGCAGTTCCGGGCGGTGACCGGGCAGACGCCGCTGCAGTGGTTGCTGACGCAGCGGGTGAGGCGTGCGCAGGAGCTGCTGGAGAAGACGGATCAGAGCGTGGTGTCGATCGCGGTCGCCACCGGCATGGGTACGGCGACGACGTTGCGGCGGCAGTTCAAGCGGGTCGTGGCTGTGCCGCCGGACGCCTATCGCCGGGCGTTCCGCAGTTAGGTGATCAGCGCCCGGCGGGCGGTGGCGTCGGTCAGCACGGCGACGTTGTCCGAGCGTTGTTCGACGCTGCCCCGGCCCGGCGGCAGGTCGGGTACGCAGGCCAGGAGCGCGGTCGCGATCGCGCCGTTCGGGTGCAGGTAGGGGCGATCCCAGAAGTCGACAGTCGCCGGCGCCGGGGCGGGCAGCCCGGCCGCGCGCTGGCGGTTGAGCAGATGCTCCAGAGCCCGAGCGAGCTGCTGCTGCCGGTAACGCCAGTGGTCGGCCTTCACCGTCTTCCGCAGCGCGTCACCGACCTCGCGCGCACACGCCAGCCGGGCGAACATCGTCCCGCGCCACTTCGGGTACGGCGGCCACCGGCGCTCGATCATGAACGCGAGATGGACTGCGATGTCGACCAACCGGGCCGCGATCACCCGCGATCCCAGGTCGTCACCGAGCTCGCCGGCCCGGCTCATCAACGGCATCTCCTCGGACAACCGCATCCAGTCGCAGGCGACGACGTACCGCCAGACGTCGTCCGGGTACCACTGCAGGCGGTCGCGGACGGCGGTGAGGTCGCCGGCCTGGTCGACGAAGACCGGCCCGCCGACCACCTCCAGCACGGCCTGACCGGTCATTGTCAACCAGTCGATTGTCGACAATCCGCGGCGGGGATCCGCGCCGAGCCGGCTGATGACGAAGCCTTCGACCGAGGAGACCTCGACGTGGTGGATGTTCTCGGTCTGCCCGGTGAACGGGAAGCGCGTCGGCAGCCCGGCGTACGTGTCCGGCAACTTCGCGGCCAGGAACGCGTCCACCTCGTCCCGGCGGTCCTCGTCAACCAGGAGCGTCAGCCGCAGGCCCCAGTCGTGATCGCGGGAGGTGGCGTCGTCGAGCCCGAGGACGTCGGACCCGCTCCCCAACCGCCCGGCCGCGTGCGGCAGCCCCTGTACTGCGAGCAACGGCCCGACCACGTCGTCGTAGTACGCGCGAGCCAGCCCCCGACCATCCACACCCCGATCCTGCCTGAGGTACCCGCGGCAGCACGAGCGGATTTCGGCCGCTGCTACGGTTTCGCGCGTGTCGAGCGAGCGCGGTTGGACGGGCGGTGACGGCCTGGCTGTCGTCGCGATTGTGCTCGCGTTGGGGGCGCCGACCCTGCTGGGCTTCTCCCGCACGGTGCAGACACCACTCCTGGAGGCCACGCCCGCGGCCGTCGCGGCAGCGCTCGCGATGGGTGTTTCGGTCGCGATCTTCCGGTCGATCGGGGGTGACCTCCGACTTGTCCGGGAGGGCCCTCTCGGGCGGCGGCTCTACGTCTTCGTCGCCTGCCTGTGGATCCTCTGTCCGGTCCTCACGATCGTCCGGCTGGCCGACGACTGGTCGGCCCTCGGGACGGCCGCCATCGTGGTCCAGGTCGCCGCCATCGGCGGCATGGTCCAACTCGCGCGCTCGAAGATTGCCGATCGTGTCAAGGAGTAGTCGAATCGGTGCGTGACTGACTATCCGAGGATGATGCATACCGCGCTGGACACGACTGATGTCCGTGGGCTGGCGGAGTTCTACCGCGAGTTGCTCGGCCTGCAGTACCGTCCGGGCGACGAGCCGCCGGCCGACGGTGTCGTGGACGACGCCGACTGGCTGGTGCTGGTCGACGACGACGGCCACCGCCAGCTCGCCTTCCAGCAGGTCGACACCCTGCCCCGCTCCACCTGGCCGTCCCACGACGTACCGATGCAACTCCACATCGACTACGCCGTACCGACCCTCGACGACCTGAACCACCACCGCCAGCGCGCCGAATCCCTAGGCGCCGAACTCCTCCTCGACCGCACCACAGAAGCCGGCGAACCCCTCTACGTCCTCTGCGACCCCGCCGGCCACCCCTTCTGCCTCCTCGTCGGCTCACCGTAAAGCGCCGACCACCTCCAGGAACCGGCCGACGAGAGCCCTGGCCACCTCGTGCCCTTCGACCCGTGAGAGTACGGCGGACAGGCCCGCGACGTCCGGCGTCGTACTGAGCATGGTCGCCATCGCCGTCGCTTTCTCCACCTCCCCGCGGGCAACGAACTTTGCCCCGATGTAGTTGCCATCGACCGGGCCGTTCTCCGGCATCTCGATCGTCAGCACGGCGTCGTCGAGCGGACAGTCGCCGTCGACCACGAGCAGGTCGAGATCACTCCATCGGTCGCCGCCGCCCTGGCCGAGCGAACCGATCAGCCACACGGCTTTCGCACTCAGGGCAGGCACCTTGTCAGCCAGCCAGCTGTCGCGTACGGCGGTCAGCGCGGACAGCCGGCGCTCTGCCTCGTCCCGAGTCATCCCGCGAGGCTAACCCTCACGCAGTCCTAGGCTCTGTGATTCCGGTCTCTCGCTTCCGGGAACCCTGAGGTCCGGCGTCACAGGGTGGCGGGTGTCGGCGTCTTGTGGCTGTTCGAGCGGCTACTAGATGGGGACGAGGCATGAAGGTTGCGTTGGTTACCGGGGCTAACAAGGGGATCGGGCGCGGGGCGGCTGAGCAGTTGGCTCGGTTGGGGATGACGGTGGTGATCGGGGCACGGGATCCGCAGCGGGGTGAGGAGGCTGCGACGGCGATGAGGTCGGCGGGTGGTGATGTGCATGCGGTGACGCTGGATGTGACCGACGCCGAGACGATCCAGGCGGCGGCGCAGTGGATCGACGAGCGGTTCGGGCAGCTCGACGTACTGATCAACAATGCGGGGATCACCGGCTCCGGGCAGGTCTCGCCGCAGGATGCGTACGACCAGGTGCCGAGCACGGTGGACCTGGACATGGTCCGGGAAGTGTTCGAGACCAACGTGTTCGGGGTGATCGCGGTGACGAACGCGATGCTCCCGTTGCTCCGGCGGTCATCGGCGCCGCGCATCGTCAACGTCAGCAGCCACGGTGCGTCGCTGGCCCTCACCAGCGATCCGGACGGGCCGTTCTCGGCACTCCTGCCGTCGGCCGCCTACATGCCGTCCAAGACTGCGCTGTCTGCGCTGACCGTGCAGTACGCCAACGAGCTCCGCAAGGACGGCATCCTGGTCAACGCCGCCGCCCCCGGCTACGTCGACACCGACAGCAACAACCACACCGGCTTCAGCACCATCGCCGAAGGCGCCACTGCCCTCGTCCACCTGGCCACCCTCAGCCCCGACGGCCCCACCGCCACCTTCCACGCCGAAGAGGGTCCCGTCCCCTGGTGACACCAGTAGGCTCCTGCCCATGTTCCGCGAGGCCGGTGTCGACGACTTCGAAAGTGTCATGCTGCTCTACCGGCAGCTGCATCCCGGCGATCCGGTACTGCGCGACGGCCGCGACGCCGACGTGTTCGCCGAGATCCTGAAGACGCCGGGACTGCGGTTGTACGTCCTCGAGGTCGACGGGCGCGTCGCGGCCACGACGTACCTCAACCTGATCCCGAACCTCACCCGCGCGGCGGCGCCGTACGCGGTGATCGAGAACGTGGTCGTCGACGCCGACCTCCGCGGCACCGGCCTCGGCAAGCAGATCATGGCCGCCACCCTGCAGGCCGCCTGGAACGCGGGATGCTACAAGGTCATGCTGATGACCGGATCGCGTCGCGAATCCACCCATGCCTTCTACAGGGCGTGCGGGTTCGACGGCGCCGAGAAAACCGCCTACGTCGCTCACCCGAGCCTGTCGAGCTGACGTAGGGCGGTCTGCAGGTCTAGGTGGCGGCCTGCGGCGAGCATGCGTTGGTACGTCGGGTCGCCGGTGGACGCGGCGTGGTGCATTGCGTCGAGTTGCAGGGTGAGGCGTTGGGCGATCAGGGCGAGGATGTCCGCGGTGGTGCCCTGCCAGGCGTATTCGCGGAGGAAGAGCTCCAGGCGGGGCAGGCGGGTATCGAGGGCGGTGAAGCCCTCGGCGGCGACGACGTGGGGCGCGTGGAGCGGGGTCCAGGAGAAGGCGACCCAGGCGACGTCCAGTTCGACGTCGACGGGCCCCGACATGTCCCAGTCGACAAACCCGACCAGCCCGTCGTCGTTCCAGACGGCGTTGTACGGCGCTGCGTCGTTGTGCGCGATGATCTGGTCCGGCCGCCACACCCCGCCCTCACGCCAGACCGCATCCGCCGGCGGCTCGAAGTCCGCCACGGCACCGTGGTAACGCCGCAGCCACCGGGCAACGTCGAGCAGCGCCGACTCGCTGTGCGTCCACGCCGGCCACGGGCGCGCGCTACCGACCGTCCGCCCGGGCAGGAAGCCGACCATCTCCCGCCCATCGGCATCCACCCCGAGCCCACGCGGAGCACCCCGAAACCTCGCCGCCGAGAGGTGCGCGAGCAGGGCATGCACGGATGACGTCCACGCCCCCGCAGTACGACGTACGACGCCGTCCACCAACGACGCGCCGCCGTCGAACCCGCCTTCCAGCCGCTCGGTCACGCCCACATGCTGCCAGCCGTGCGGTCAGATCGAGACGGCCCCCGGCACGCCGAGCTCGAGCCACTCTGGCTGCAGGCCGGCGCGGGCAAACGCCTCTGTGGCACCTGATCGTCCTTGCGAGAAGTGACTCCACCCCTCGTAGTGCACCGGAATCACCGTCCGCGCCCGCAGCAGCGAGCACAGCTCGACCCCCTCCCGCCCAGTCATCGTGTAGCGCAACGGTCCGGTCACGCCGAACCGCACTGCGCCCAAGTGCAGCAGCACCGTCCCGATACTCAACCGGCTGACCTGTCGCAGGCCGCCGTACAGGACGCTGTCCCCCGATATCCACAATGCCCCGTGCTCTTGTCCCGGCCACTCCACCGCGAACCCGATCACGTCGCCCGTGATCCCGCGGCTCAACGGCGGCCCGTGCCGGCAGGGCGTCGCCGTGATCGTCAGCGGCGGCCGGCCCGGCCGGCTCAACGTGTGCACGGCCCAAGGCGCCAGGCCGACAGTCTCACCACCCAGTCGTGCCGCGCCGGCCACGGTCGTCACGACGGTGCCGACCCGGGACAGCAGCGCCCGTCCCGCGTCGTCGAGGTTGTCGGCGTGCTGGTCGTGCGTCAGCAGTACGGCGTCGATCACCGGCAACTCGTCGACGCCGATCGCCGGGCCGGCCAGTTTGACCGACGACGACCCCCAGCCGAAGCCGTAGCGACGGCCGGGCGGGTCGAAGGTCGGATCGGTGAGCAGGCGCCAGCCGTCGACCTCGATCAGCGTCGTCGGGCCGCCGACATGGGTGATGCGGGCCAGGCTCACGCGTGTTCGAGGGCCCAGTCGAGCACCTCGTCGGCGATCCGTTCCCAGCCCTGCTGAGCGGGCGCGAGGTGGGCGAACCCGTCGTACTCGCGAGTCTCGGTCAGCGACTTGGACTTGTAGTGCTTGGCGTTCGAGCGCTGGACCTCGGGCGGCATGATGTGGTCCTCGGACGCGGACACGAACAGCAGCGGCGCGCGGGAGTCGTTGTGGTAGTCGACCCAGGTGTCCTGGTGACCGGGCTGGAAGTTCGCCAGCACGCTGCCCCACAGGATCCCGCCGTTCGCCGGGATCGCGTACCGCTCGTAGGCACGGCGCGCCTCGTCCTCGGGGAAGGTGTTGGTGAAGGCGTAGTTCCACTGCTCGAAGGTCAGTGGGATCGCCTTGTGCCGGTTGGCCGGCGACTTCAGCACCGGGAACGTCGACTTGACCTGCGAGATCGGCACGACCCGCACGCCCTCGGTCGGCGCCGAGCACATCGCCACCCCGGCCGCGCCGAAGCCGTGGTCGAGCAGGATCTGGGTGAACGCGCCGCCGGCCGAGTGCCCGATGATGATCGGCGGCTGGTCGAGCTCGCGGATGACCGACTCCAGGTGCTCGATGATGGCCGGCACGGTCAGCTTCAGGATCGGCGTCGGGTCGGCGTTCAGCGACTCCACCTCGACCTCGAAACCGGGGTACCCGGGGGCCAGGACCTTGAAGCCGCGCGCCTCGTAGTGCCTGATGTAGTTCTCCCAGCTCCGCGGTGTCACCCAGAAGCCGTGTACCAGCACGATGGTGTCTGCAGGCATGGTCGTGCGTCCTTCCGTCCGGCAGGTTTGCCGGAAACGTAGCTGCCGGTACGGCGTCCTCCGTAGGATGTGCGTGCACGGATCTGGGCTGTGTCTGCACAGTTCGCCCCCCAGATTCCAGGGGTGGAGGGGGTTGGGGATGGCCGTGCTGCTCGACACTGCCGTACTGCCGCGGCAGGACCGGCTCGAGGCGTTCTACGCGGCGATGATGTCGGCGAGCGTCCCGTCGCGGGTCGAGCACGAGGACCCGGGCGGCGAGGTGCACGCGCGGATGGACTTCTGGCAGCTCGGCACGCCCGACCTGTTCCGCAACGAGGGGTCCGGGATCCGCCTGGTTCGAACTCCGAAGCACGTGCGGATCGGCGGTCCGGAGCGGCTCGCACTCGCGGTGCAGGTGGTCGGGTCCGGGGTGTTCAGCCAGGACGGCGCGGACCAGCGGGTGCGGACCGGGGAGTTGATGCTGGTCGACCTGACCGCGCCGTACGACTACGCCTGGAGCGGTCACGGCGCGTCGCAGGCGTTCCAGATCGACTACGCCGACCTCGGGCTGAGTGTCGAGACGGTCCGCGCGGCCGCGCAACGGCTGCCGAGCAGCCCGCTGTACGAGCTGATGCTGCACCACCTCACGTTGCTGCCCGGCATCATCGACTCACTGCAAGGGACGGCGTCGGCCGAGATGGTCGGTACGGCGACCACCCAGCTCGTGCGCGCATTGCTGACATCCGCGGCGGACGACGTACAGCAGCCGCCTGCGATGGCCGACGTACTGTTCACCCGCATCACCTGGTACGCGCGGCAGCACCTGGCGGATCCCGATCTCACGCCGGCCCGGATCGCGGCGGAGCACAACATCTCGGTCCGCTACCTCTACAAGCTGTTCGCCGAGCAGCACCTCAGCCTCGAGCAGTGGTTGATCGCTGAGCGGCTCAAGGGGGCCGCCCGCCGGCTCGCGGATCCGGCGTACCGGCATCGCTCGATCGCGGCGATCGCGGCCGACTGGGGCTTCCTCGACCCCGGTCACTTCACCCGGCGGTTCCGCAAGGCGCACGGGATGACGCCGCAGGAGTGGCGTCGTACCAGCCGGGCCTGAAGCCTAGGCGACCCTGAAGACCGGCCAGCCGATCTCGGTCCGCCAGCTGGCCGGATCCGGGTTGTCTCGCGGACCGACGACGTACGTCTCGTGCACCGGACCGGCGACGGCGAGCGCATGCTCGACCACCCACGCGCCGAGCCGTCCGTACGTCACGTCGATGTCGTCATGCGCGCCGTGGTGGACGGTCGCAGCCAGCTCCACCGCGGGCAGCTTGACCGGCCGGACCCGCCCGTACGTCGGTGGCTCGGCGATCACGCGGTACACCAGGACCCGTCCGTGGCCGGCCGCGAACAGCTCGTTGTCGTAGTGCCCACCCGGCGGCGCCAACCCCGCGCCGCCGACGGAGTCGAGCTCGTCCATCGCGTCGTCGTACCACTCCAGCACGTTGCCGAGCTCGACCACATCGGTGATCGCGGCAACGAGCCGCGCGGGTTCGGAGCGGACGGCGACCGGGAGCTCGCCGGGCTCGGGGCGCAGCAGCCGCTGCAGCGAGTTGACCGCCGCGCGGGTCCGGTCCAGCGACGTCTGCAGCCGGTCCAGGTGGCCGGCGATCAGCTCGGCGCGGACACCGGGATCGTCGGTCGCGAGGATCTTGCCGACCTCGGCCAGCGGTACGTCGAGCTCGCGCAGCCGGTGGATCACCTGGGCCGACGGGATCTGGCCGGTGCTGTAGTACCGGTACCCGGTCGACGGATCGACCGTTGCCGGCTCGAGCAGCCCGCTCTCGTGGTAGCGGCGAAGGGTCCGCACGCTCAGATGGGTGAGCTGCGCGAACTCGCCGATCGTCAGCCCGCCCCGCACCCAGCCACTGTGCACCCTCTCCCGGGGCGAGAGTCAACCTCCTTGACCCTCTCCCGGCGGGAGACCGCAGAGTCGGACCCATGTTGCCTTCGACGATCACCAGCTACCTCGCCCAGCCCACCCTGTCCCTGTACGCCGACGACGCGGTCGTCACCGACGACGGCAAGACCTACCGCGGCCGGGCCGAGATCGCGGTCTGGCTGGCGACGGCGGCGAGTGAGTACACCTACACCACCGAGCTCGTCGGCACCCGGCAGGTCGACGCGAACACCTGGGTCGCGGTCAACCACCTCGAGGGGAACTTCCCCGGCGGCTCCGTCGACCTCCAGTACACCTTCACCCTCGACGACGACCTCATCACGCGACTCGTGATCGCACCCTGAGGTCTAGGGTTGAGAGGATCGTGCAAGCCGCCGCTAGTTTTGGTCTACGAGAAGCCCAGGCCGGCGGCGTGTACTGGTCGTGTACCCATTCACGACTCAGTAGGAGATTGCACGATCATGCAGGTAGCTGTGGTCACCGGCGGAAGCTCCGGTATCGGACAGAGCGCGGCCTTCGAGCTGGCGAAACGCGGTACCGGGGTCATCCTCACCTACAACGGCAACCCGGCCGGCGGCCTGGAGACGGCCGACCGGATCGAGAAGGACGGCGGTACGGCGGTCGCGCTGCCGCTGGATGTGGGTCGCAGCGACACGTTCGCCGACTTCCGCGCCAAGGTCGAGCAGGCCCTGGCGGAGCGGTGGGACCGGACGTCGTTCGACTTCCTCGTCAACAACGCCGGAGTCGGGCAGCACCCGGTCTCGTTCGAGGAGACCACCGAGGAGCTCTTCGACCGGATGCTGCGGATCCACCTCAAGGGCCCGTACTTCCTCACCCAGACGCTGCTGCCGCTGCTCGCGGACGGCGGGGCGATCGTCAACACCAGCAGCAGTTCGGCGCTGGACAACACCAAGCCCGAACCCGGCTACTCGGTCTACGCCAGCATGAAGGGTGCGCAGCTGGTGCTGACCAGGTACCTCGCGAAGGAGTTCAGCGCCCGTGGCATCCGGGTGAACGCGGTCGCGCCGGGCGTCACCCGGACCCGCCTCGGCGACGACGCGTTCGCGAAGTACCCCGAGCTGATCCCACCGCTGGCCGCGCGTACCGCCCTCGGCCGGATCGGCGAGCCCGACGACGTCGGCAAGGTGATCGCCTTCCTCCTCTCCCCCGACGCCGCCTGGCTCACCGCCCAAACCCTCGAAGCCAGTGGCGGCTACGACCTCTGAGCCCAGGACAAACGGACAGGAGGTCCCGGCCTCAGGCGCAAACCCTCCGGCGTGACCAGGCGTCCCCGGGGTACTCGCCGCCCACTACCTCCTGTCGGTCTGCACCTCATCGCCCCAGCGGGCCGCGCGGGCTGTGCGGTACTGCTCGGAAGACTTGGCGATCGTCAGGCGCTGTTGAGTGCCCGTCGGGAGGCAGACGTCCAGGATGACCTGGCCTTTCGGCCGGGTCGGCCGGCTGAGGATGCGGCCTGCAGCCGGCCGAATCGGCCTGCGGGTGGCGACGAGGTAGGTGAACTTCTCGTCCTCGTAGTTGCGGGTGCCGTGCTTGCTGATGCGGTGAAGCTCGGTGCGTGGCAGGCGTACGGCGAAGTGACACCAGTCGGGTGTGGTCAGCGGGCAGGCTTGCTGATGTGGGCAGGGCGCGGCGATCGTCAGGCCGGCCGCGATGAGTTGGCGGCGGGTGTCGAGGATCCGGTGGAAGCCGCGCGGCGTACCGGGTTCGACGATCACCACGGTGCCGGCGGTCTCGGCCGCGGTCGCGATGAGCCGGTGGCGGTTGGCATCGGTGAGCTCGTTCAGCAGGTAGCCGATGGTGATCATGTCCACGCGCCGATCGGGCGTCCAGCGACGGAGGTCGGCAGTCGTCCAGCGTTGGCTGCCGGCGGCAAGAGTTGCTCCGAGGCGGACAGCGGCTGGCTGGCGCTCGATCGTCTCCGTTGAGATGCCCGGCCAGACCTCGGCGGCGGCCCAAGCGGCGGCTCCGGTGCCGCCGCCGAGGTCGAGGTGGGTGGCGAACGCGCCGACGTGGACGTCGGCCGCGAGCAGCGCGGAGCGGATCGCGGCGTAGGTGGCCGGCATCCGGAAGACGGCGTACGCGAGACAGTCGAGGTGATCAGCCATCCCGACCGTCGTGTCATCCACCTCCTCGGCGCGATATCGAGCCGACAGAGCGGCCACGCGAGCACGCAAGTCGTCGTACTTCACGCCCTTGAGGGCAGCTTGCAGTTGTGTGTCCAGAGCGGACATGCAAAGAACTCCGGTTCGGTCGGTACGGGCGCACGCAACAGGGCGTGCAGGACCCGCGGCCTACGCCGCGACGCACCAACCGGTCCGGAGCTTCAGATGTTCAGGCAGCGCACACGGAGGGGTTGGCACGGAACCGGATTGCCATGCAGGTCATGACCCACCTCCTCGAGAGACGCCTCACCCTAGCCAACTTCCACGTCCGAGTGCTCCTGGTTTTCAGCGGTCGAGGCAGGTGCAGATGCAGGCGTGGTTGCCTTCCGGGTCAGCCAAGACGGTGAAGGCTGGGGCCTCATCGTCGTACACGATGCGGCCGCCGGCGGCGAGGCCAGCTGCGATGCGTTGCTCGGCCACATCGTGCGGCACCCACAGGTCGACGTGGAAGCGTTGCCGCGGGGTCTCGTGCGCGTCCGTGCCCTGGAACCACATGTTCGGCACCCGACCTGTCGGATCAACGACATCGGTCCCCAGTGACTCCGTGCTCCCCGTGAGCACTGCGGCCCAGAACGGCCCGATCGCCGCGACATCGGCCGTGTCCAGCGCAAGCTCGAACTGCGTCACCGCCGCCGGATCAGCCCCAAGCCCCATCGACCGAGCGACCGAGCTGATCCGCCGGGCCAGCTCCACCTCCCGCTCAGTCACCCCGACCTGCTCAGCACTCACCAGCTGCAAATCAACGAACCCGTCCCCGATCCTGACCTCCGCACAGCACTCGCCGACGGCCTCCAGGAACCGAAGGCCGTCGGCGAAGGAACCGATCAGAAACCGTGCGTGCAGGGCCTGCGCAAGCTTCCGCCAGTCGTCCAGCCCGGCGTCCAGGATCGCCTGCGTCGTCAGCATCTCCATACCTCTCGACGCTAGGACACCGCACCGACATACCTCAGATCAGGACTTCCTTCCCGTCCTCGACCACGATGTCGCCGGTGCCGATCGAGCCGAAGCCCTGCTGCCGCAGCGTCAGCGACACCGCGCCCGCGCCGCCCTCCCGCACCTCGGCCGCAGTGATCTTGTACGTCGACGGTACGGCGCCGTCCTCGAACAACCGCTTCCCCTTGCCGACCACCACCGGGAACTGGATCAGCCGGTAGGTGTCGACCAGACCGGCGTCGTGCAGGGTCCGGGCGAGCTGCCAGCTCCCGTGGACCTGCAACTCACGCCCCGGCTGGGCCTTCAGTCGCCGTACCTGCTCGACGATGTCGTCGCCGCGCAGCACGGTCGTGTCGCCCCAGGCCGCGTCCTCGTCGGAGAGGGTGTTGCTGACGACGTACTTCTTCCAGGTGTTCAGCGCGGTGGCGACGATGTTGTCCTCGACGTCGACCTGCGACCAGAACGTGCGCATCATCTCGAACGTCGACCGGCCCAGCAGGATCGCGTCCGCCTCGCCGAACCATCCGTCGACCGGGTCGAGCTGCCCGTCGCCGGCGTGCGGCACAAGCCAGCCGCCGTGCTCGAACCCGTTGCTGCGGTCCTCGTCCGGGCCGCCCGGTCCCTGCATGACGCCGTCCAGGCTGATGAAGGTGTTGACGCTGAGTTCCATGACTTTCTCCCAAGCTCGTAGGTGCGTTCTCACCTACGCGTCGAGCCGCTTGGGCCGGACTCGACATTTCAGTTCAGAGTTTTCTCCAGTACGGCGAGATCGCGCTCGGCGTACATCCGGTGCTCCCACTCCTCGCCCAGGATGCACTCCAGGCATTCGGCGACCTGGTAGCTCTCCGAAGCCGGGTATCCGGGCTCGGTGACGGGCTCGGTCATCCTCGTGAGTTGGTCGTCGGTGAGCTCCGCGATGACCGTCCGGACCGTTGCCATCCGGTCCGCCCGGAGTACGAGGACCTCGTCGAGTGACGGCCGTACGGCGCGGTCCCGCGGGATCGGCGGCGTGTCACGCATCTCGTCGTGCGGCAGGTCCAGCGGGTCCCACGGAGCCGGGTCGCCGAGGAGGGTACGCCGTACCCAGGCATCCGTCGCGAACACCAGGTGCCGCAAGGTCTCGATGAACGACCACTCCCCATTCACCGACTCGTGCAGCTTCCCCGGCGGCAACCGGCGCGCCCGCTCGACCGTCCCTTCCCACAGCTCCTCGAGCAGCGCCCACGCCTCGCGATACCCGTCCGCGTCGGCCGGGCGCATCTTCTCCCGCCCCGGATACCGCCGATTCAGCTCCGCGTCGACCAACGGCATCACGTCGACACCCCACACCTTGAGGTTGCGCACGTCCCCGTCGATCGTCACGTCACAGAACAACGCCCGAATCGTCGCCCCGTTCAGATTCACGTTGTCGAACCGCGCCCCCGCCAGATCCACATCCCGAAAAACCGCCCCCCGCAACGAAACCTCCTCAAACCGAGCCCCACCCAAATCCTCCCGCCTGAACTCACCCATACCGCCACCCTGCCCCGCATCCACATCCCGCGCAATCGGACGACAATGCAGTCTGATGATCACCACGGCGCTTAGGAGCTCGATGTACCGCAGACTCGTCCTCAAGCTCTCCGGCCAGGCCATCGCCGGCCCCAACGACTTCGGCTTCGACAGCGATCGCCTCACCCATCTCGCCAACGAGGTCATCGCGCTCCGGGCAACCGGCGTCCAGGTGGCGGTTGTCGTCGGGGGCGGCAACGTCTTTCGCGGGAACCGCGCCGGCGACTGGGGAATCGACCGCGTTGAGGCGGACAACATCGGGATGCTCGGCACCGTGATCAACGCGGTGCTGCTCCGCGGCCGCCTCACCGCGCTGGGAGCGGACGACGTGCGCCTGATGACGGCGATCCCGATCAACAATCTCGCCGAGCCCTACATCCGGCTGCGCGCCCTTCGGCACCTGGAGAAGGGCTCGGTCGTTCTGCTTGCCTGCGGCAACGGGCAGCCGTTCACCACCACGGACTACCCGGCCGTCCAGCGCGCGATCGAACTGGGAGCCGACGCGCTCCTGGTCGCCAAGAACGGCACCGACGGCGTGTACGACGCCGACCCGAACACCTCACCAACCGCTACCAAGTTCGACCGGCTGACCTATCAGGAGGTGATCGACCGCGGCCTCGGCGTCATGGACCAGTCAGCGTTCATCCTCGCCCGCGACCACCACCTCCCACTCCACGTCTTCGACATCGACCGCCCATCAGCCGCCAGCACCATCGCCACTGGCGACCACGTCGGCACCGTGATCAGCTGAGGTTGTAGGCGTGGGCTTGGAGGTTGTAGAGGGTGGCGTAGTGGGTGGGGGTGGCTATTAGTTGGTCGTGAGTGCCGTGCTCGATTACTTGGCCGGCTTGGAGGACGACTATGAGGTCGGCTACGCGGACTGTGGAGAAGCGGTGGCTGACCAGGAGGGTTACGGCGCCGGAGGTGCGGGCTTGGTGGGCGGCTTCGGTGTAGCGCTGGAAGAGTTGGTGTTCGGTGGTGGGGTCCAGGGCGGAGGTTGGTTCGTCCAGGACCAGTAGCAGTGGGTGGCGGCGCATCAGGCCGCGGGCGATGGCTAGGCGTTGCCGTTGGCCTCCGGAGAGGTCGACGCCGCCGTCCCAAGTAGTGCCGAGCTGGGTCGACAACCCGTCCGGGAGCGCGCGCAGGACGTCCTCCGCGGCGCCGTCGTGCAACGCCTGGTGGACGCGCCGTTCGTCGTCGATCGCGGTCAGGTCGCCGAGGCCGACGGCTTCCCGGGCGATCAGCTCGAAGTCGGCGAAGTCCTGGAACGCCCCGGACAACCGCGCCCGCCACGCCGCCGGATTCAGCTCCGCGAGATCGATGCCGTCGACAAGGATCCGGCCCGCGGTCGGGCGATACAGGCCGGTCAGCAACTTCACCAGTGTCGACTTCCCTGCGCCGTTCTCACCGACCAGGGCAACCACGGCACCGGCCGGCAACTCGAGATCCACCGACGCAACCGCGTCCGTCTCCGCCCCGGCATGCCGGAAGCGCACTCCCTCGAACCGGATCCCGGATGTCAGCTCGGCAGGCGGCTCCGCCGTACCACTCCCAGCCGCTTGTACGGCGTAGTCCTGCAACCACACGAATCGCGAGACGTTCCGCAGCAGTCGAGCCGTGTCTTGTACGGCGTTTGTCAGGATGTTGCTCACGTTCTCCAGCCCACGCACCGCGGTCACCGCCACCACAAGTGCCGACACCGAGACGAGACCGTGCACGGCGTCGTACGTCATCCAGCCGAGCACGCCGATCGCGGCGCCGAAGAACACCACCGCGATGCCTGCCGACAGCAGCGCGTTCTTGAAAGCGCTTCGCACCGCAGGCTCTCGCCAGGCAGTCGCGCTGTCACCAACTCGCCGGCGCATCTGCACCCGTTGCCCGAAGACCCGCGCTTCCGCACCGCCGTACGGCGAAGTGACCAGGTCGACCAGGTGCCGCGTCAGCCGAGCCGGCGCAGCGCTGTCCTCCTCCGCCGCCCGGCCCCAGCGGGTGGTCCAGCGACCGGTCAGCAGCCGCGGGAACCCGAGCGCGGCGAGGATGAGCAACCGCCAGTCCGCAGTCGCCGCGACGACCAGGATGCCGCCCGCGAACGCCAGGTTGTTCACGATGTTCAGCAGCATGTTGAGCGCGCCGCCGAGTGTCCCCTGGCCGTCGCGCAGACTCTGCGTCTGATCCAGGTACTCCGGCGACTCCAGGTGCTCCAGCGTCGGCACCCGCCCGATCAGCTCGGCGACCTTGGCGTCGAACTCGAACCCGATCCGCTCCATCAGCCCGATCCGCGCATTCGAGCCGACCATGATCAGCAGGCTCTGCAACCCGGCCACGGCCACGAGGGCAGCCGCCGCGATCAGCATCTGCCCGCGATCGGCCGCCATCGCCCCGGCCACGAGCACCCCCAGGAACCACGGCACCGCCGAGCGCACCAACCGGCCGACGGTCTCGGCGAAGCATGCAAGCACCAGGCCAGGGCTCGTCCGAAAAGCCGCCGTCAGCACCATCCACAGCCCGCGCCTCACTGGAACCGCCCTGCCTGCAACCGGAACAGCCCCGCGAACACCCCGTCGGCCGCCATCAGCTCGTCGTAGCTCCCGTCCTCCACGATCCCCCGCTCCGGATCCAGTACGACGATCCGCTCAGCGTGCCGCACACTCGACAACCGATGCGTCACCAGGATCGTCGTCACGCCGGCCGTCATGTCCAGGAACCGGTCGAACAGCGCAGCCTCGGTCCGTACGTCGAGCTCCGCAGTCGGCTCGTCCAGGATCAGTACGCCGGCACCACCCGAGACGGCCGCCAGAGCGCGAGCCAGCGCGACTCGTTGCCACTGGCCACCTGACAGGTCGGTCCCACCGTCGTACTCGGCCGACAGGACCGTGTCCCACCCGACCCGCTTGAGCAGCACACCGCCCGCCGCATCGGCCAGCGCCTGGTCGAGCCGATCCTGGGGAACCGATCCGAAGCCGACGTTGTCGCGCAGCGGCAGGTGGTAGCGAACGAAGTCCTGAAAGATCGCCGCCACCCGCGGCCCGCCAGTGATCTCCAGAGCCGGATCGGCGCCGCCGACCGTGAGCGTTCCGCTCTCCGGCCGGTAGAGGCCGCAGAGCAGCTTGATCAGTGTCGACTTCCCGGCGCCGTTCGCGCCGACGACCGCGACCGACTGCCCGGCCGGGATCTCCAGGCTCAGACCGGACAACGTCGGCGACGAGCGGGTCGGATAGGTGAAGGTGATGTCCTTCAACCTGATCGGCAGGGCACCGTCGGCCTTCCGCGCAGCCGGCGAAGCAGGTACTGCGAGGTCGATGTCCGGCAGACCGGCCTCGCGCCGCAGTCCGACCAGCGCTGCGACAGTCGCGACGTACTGTCCAAGGGCCCGCTGCGAATCCCCCAGGACCCCGAACGCATCCATCGCCAGCAGCGCCTGAACCAACGTCACCACCGCAGCCACACCGACCTGCCGATCGGTCACGTCGTCGATCAGCAGGACCAGAACGCCGGCGATGACCACCGCGGTCACCAGGCAACTGGCGTACACCGGCCGCAGACCGCGTCGACGCGCCGGCCAGAGCTCAGCCATCGCCGACAACCACGTGAACCGGTACCGCTCGAGCAACCAGTCCGCGACCCCGAACAGCCGCACCTCCTTCGCCGCCGGTGCCTGAGTCAGCAGACGGTGCAGGTACGACGCTCGCCGCCGCGGACCCGCCGACGACTCCAGGACCTTGTCGAACGACGCGTCCACCCACTGCCGGAAAGCCCGCGCGATCAGCATGAACGAGCCTGCCACGACGAACGGCACCCACCAACGCCAAGTCAGCAGTACGGCGAACGCGCCAAGCCCGGTCAGTCGAGTGCCGAGCACCTGCCACGCATTGCCCAACCCGAACAGGAAGGTCCAGTCGCGCGTCGCATCGACGACAGCCTGCAGGCGACCCGAGAACCCCGGCGAGTCGAGCAGTTCCAGCCCTCGCGGCTGCAGACCGGTCTCGGCAAGCATCTCCAACACGTACGCCGCCGTAGCCGCCGTCGTCTTCGCAGTCAGCCAGCCCTGCACCGACGCCAGCAACGGACCACCGATCATCAGCCCGGCCATGACCCCGAACCACAACCAGACTGAACCGTTGCCGGACAACGCTGCGATGAACTGCCCAATGGCAACCATCAGACCGGTCCCGACTGCAGCCCCCACGACCACGACAACGAGAGTTGCCAACACCCACCCTGGGCACGCCCGCCACATCACGCGGGCCTGCAGCCAGTAGCGAGTCACGCGGCCAGCTCTCGCGTCATCGTCTCGATGTGCGCGGCGAACCAGTCGCCGCCTGCCTCGTGTTCCGCATGCAAGGCCATCAGCGACCAGACCACTCGGTAGGACGACAGCGTCCGGTCGAGGTCCGGGGTACGACGTAGGTCGTAGCCAGCCAGGAACGCCTCGGTCGCGGCCTCGCCTGACATCGTGAAGCGGGCCACGTCGAACAGGGGGTCGCCGTACATGGCGTCGCCCCAGTCGATGACGCCGGTGAGTTCGTTGCCGACGGCATACAGATGGCGCGGGTGAAGATCGGCGTGCAGCAACACGGGCTCGACCTCGGCCACGGTGTCGATGAACGGCGGGACGACCTCGCGGACGCGTCGTGCCAGGTCATCGGGCACGACGTCGGCGAGCACGTCGAGACGCTCGATCGTCTGCTGGAGCTGAGCGACCCAATTGCCTTCACCACGAAGACTGTGCAGTCGGCGGAACCCGCGGCCGGCCGCCTCGAAGACCGCAGACGCCTCGGAGGGGCCACCAGGAACCTCGGCACAGATGAGGTACGACGGCTCCACGACGAGGACCTCCGGCGCAGGCACACCGACGGACCGGGCCAACGCGCAAGCCCGCGCCTCGGCCTCGACCGTCGTACCCGACTTGAGGTAGTAGACGCCTCTCGAGGTGTGCAGCCGAAAGGTCTGGTTGCCGGCGAATCCCTGGACCGGTTCGACCATCGCGACCGGGCCGAGAACGGCGTCAGCGAGCGCACGGGCGTCGAGTGGGGGCGGCGGCACCACGTCAGCGTAGCCGTGAACGGTGAAGCCCACAGCTAAATTGTTTGCCGGTCGAAAACCGACGCTGCTGTACTCGTGCCGGTAAGCACAGGTGCCGAGTCAAGGAGAGCAGCGATGCGACCTCGCTTCATGTCAATCGCGGACCGTACTCACACCTGTGCAAGGGACATGAAGCGTTGTGAAAGTACTGAACCTTGGGATCCTGGCGCATGTCGACGCCGGTAAGACCAGCCTGACCGAGCGGCTGCTGTACGCCGCCGGGGTCATCGACGAGGTCGGCAGCGTCGACGCCGGCAGCACCCAGACCGACTCGCTCGCGCTGGAGCGCCAGCGCGGGATCACCATCAAGTCCGCGGTCGTGTCGTTCACGATCGCCGACGTGGCGGTCAACCTGATCGACACCCCCGGGCACCCGGACTTCATCGCCGAGGTGGAACGCGCGCTCAGCGTGCTCGACGGCGCCGTACTCGTCATCTCGGCCGTCGAGGGCGTGCAGGCGCAGACTCGCGTGCTGATGCGGACGCTGCAACGGCTCCGGATCCCGACGCTGATCTTCGTCAACAAGGCCGACCGGGCGGGCGCGCAGTACGACGGTGTGCTGAAGAGCATCGCGGACAAGCTGTCCCCCGCGATCGTGCCGATGGGCTCGGCCGACGGTCTCGGCAGCCGGTCGGCGACGTTCACGCCGTACGGGCCGGACCATCATCCGGGGATGCTCGAGGTGCTCGCCGAGCACGACGACGAGCTGCTGGCGACCTTCGTGGAGAACGAGAAGGCCATCTCGTACGACGATCTGTGGTGCAAGCTCGCCGCACAGACACGGCAGGCCATCGTGCACCCGGTGTACTTCGGCTCCGCGATCACCGGCGCCGGGACGGACGCGCTCACCGACGGCATCCGGGAGCTTCTCCCGCTCGCCGCCCAGGACCTCGACGTGCCTGTTGACGGGTCGGTCTTCAAGGTCGAGCGCGGTCCGGCCGGCGAGAAGGTCGCCTACGCCCGGATGTTCGCCGGTACGGCGCGCGTCCGCGACCGACTGCGCTTCGGCCACAACAGCGAGGCGAAGCTGACCTCGTTGGAGGTCTTCGGCGAACCGGCAGCCACCGAGGTGCGAGCCGGCCAGATCGGCAAGCTGTGGGGCCTGGCGGACATCCAGATCGGCGACCGGATCGGCTCCAGCCGGCATGAGGGCGGTGGGTTCTTCGCGCCGCCGACGCTGGAAACGGTCATCTCGCCGGCCCGGCGCTCCGACAAGGGCAACCTGCAGGTCGCTCTCACCCAGCTGGCCGAGCAGGATCCGTTGATCAACCTGCGTCAGGACGACGTGCGGCAGGAGACGTACGTGTCGCTGTACGGCGAGGTGCAGAAGGAGGTCATCCAGACGACGCTGGCCACCGAGTTCGGGATCGACGTCGAGTTCCGGGAGACCACCACGATCTGCATCGAGCGGATCGACGGTGTCGGGCAGGCGGTCGAGTTCAACAAGAAGGACGAGAACCCGTTCCTGGCCACGGTCGGCCTGCGGGTCGAGCCCGCGCCGGTCGGCGCGGGGGTCGGCTTCGAGCTGGAGGTCGAGCTCGGGTCGATGCCGTACGCGTTCATCAAGGCGGTCGAGGAGACCGTCCGCGAGACCCTCGGGCAGGGCATCCACGGCTGGGCGATCCCGGACGCGCGGGTGGTGATGACGCACTCGGGCTACTCGGCGCGGCAGAGTCACGCCCATGCCGTCTTCGACAAGAGCATGTCGAGCACGGCCGGCGACTTCCGGTTCCTCACGCCGCTGGTCCTGATGACCGCGCTGCAGCAGGCCGGTACGACGGTCCACGAGCCGATGCACCGCTTCCAGCTCGAGATCCCGACCGACACGACTCGCCCCGTACTGGCCGCCCTGGCACGGCTGCGCGCGATCCCGCAGGTGCCGGCGCTGGCGGCCGAAACGTCAACCCTGGAAGGAGAAATCCCGGCAGCCGCGGTCTATGGTCTCGAACAGCAACTCCCCGCCCTCACCCGCGGCGAGGGCGTCCTGGAGTCGGCCTTCGAGCGCTACCACCCCGTGGCCGGCCCCATCCCGAACCGGCCACGAACCGACCACGACCCCCTCAACCGCCGCGACTACCTCCTCCACGTCCAACGCCGAGTGTGAACGGCCCTCGGTGCCTACGCGACCGCTTGAGTGCCTGCGACAACGTTTGCGCCGCGGTCTTCGTCGGTGGTGATGTGGGCGGTGAGGCCGTGCTCCTGAAGGATGGCTCTCGCCAGTGGGGCCTGGTGTTCGCTCATCTCGACGAAGAGGTGGCCGCCGGCGGCGAGCCACTCGGGAGCCGCGGCGGCGACTCGGCGCAGGGTGGCCAGTCCGTCGGGGCCGCCGTCCAAGGTGACGTGCGGTTCGTAGAGCCGGGCCTCCGGTGGAAGCAGCCGGATCTCGTTCGTCGGGACGTACGGGACGTTGGCGAGCAGTACGTCGACCCGGCCCTTCAGCTCCCCGGGAAGCGCGGCGAAGAGGTCGCCCTGGTACACCGCCCCGCCCCACGGCACCAGGTTGCGCCGGGCACACGCGACCGCGGCCAGCTCGATGTCGGCGGCGTACAACTCGACCTTTCGCTCGGCCGCCACCGCCGCGCCGAGCGCACCCGAACCACACCCCAGGTCGACGACGACAGCGCCCGGCGTCGTCACCCGCAACGCCTCCTCGACCAGGAACTCGGTACGGCGACGCGGAATGAACACCCCCGGATCGACAACGATCCGAATCCCGCGGAACGACGCCCAGCCGAGCACGTACTCCAGCGGAAGACCGGCGACCCGGCGCTCGACCATCACCGCCGCCTCCGTCTGGTCTCGGGCGGTCGACGCGATCAGCGCGGCCTCGTCCTCGGCGAACACGCAGCCGGACGCGCGCAGCCGCACGACGGCGTCGGAGATCTCAAAAGCAGAAGAAACAGACACGGAAACCCTTCGACTACGAGGCTCCCGCAGTCAGCGCACGACGCCGACCGCTCGAGGCGGGAGCAACCAACCTGCCTTACCGGTAATCGGTCCCACCCCCTCAGTCCGTAGTTGCGACAACCTTACCCCGAAGCTCAGCCGTCCAGGTGCGGGATGTCTCGCAGGGAGTCGGTGAGGCGTTGGAGGGCTGGGTTGGGGCTGTCGGGGTTCCAGCAGGCGTGCAGGGTGACGGAGTGGGCGTCGGCGGCGTCGAGCTCGCGGTAGCGGACGCCTTCGACCTGCATGGCCATGATCGAGCGCGGGATGAGGGCGCATCCCAGCCCGGCCCGGACCAGGGCCAGCATCGTGGGGACCTGGGACGCGAGCTGGCTGACGGCGTAGCGGTCCATGCCGATCATCGCCGCGCAGATGTCGTGCAGGTACTGCGATCCTTCCGGGCTGTAGCCGATGTAGTCGTCGGTCACGTCGACGAGCGCCACCGGCGACTCCCCCACCGCCAGCGGATGATCAGCCGGTACGGCGAGCACCAGGTCCTCCGAGTGGATCAGCAGCGACTCGAAGCCCGCCGGAATTGGCGGCCGCACCAGGCCGACGTCGATCTCCATGTTCGCCAGCGCCTCGAACTGCTCCGGGCTCACCAGCTCGGTCAGCTCCGCGGTCACCGCCGGCGTCCGCTTGCCGACCATGGTGAGGAAGTCCGCCAGGACGGCGTACGCCCCGATCGCAGTGAACGCGATCCGCAGCGTCCCGGTCTGCCCCTCAGCCGCGCGCCGCGTCGCATCCGGCGCGACCTCGAGCAACGCGAGCACCCGCCGCGCGTGCTCCAGGAAGACATCCCCGGCCGCGGTCAGCCGCACTCCCCGGCCGGTGCGGTCGAACAGCCGCACCCCGAGCGTCCGCTCCAGGCCCTGGATCTGGCGGGTCAACGGCGGCTGGGTGATGTTCAGCCGCTCCGCGGCCCGGCCGTAGTGCAGCTCCTCGGCGACAGCGACGAAACCCCGGAGCTGCTGCAGGGAGAGATCCATAGCGGGCACCGTACCCATACCCACGCGGTATCGGTCAATACGAAAACGGGCTTGGACCTGCATAACGGAAAGCGCCTACCGTCGAGGGCAACGCCCAACCAGAAGGAGCCTCCACGGTGCCCAAGCTCGCTGCCCTGTTCACCCCCGAACGCGCCGCCGACGTGGTCGACCCGCAGACCCGCCGGCTGCTCGAGGACCGGTTCGAGGTCGTCTGGGCCGGGGCCGAGCACGCCGCCGGACCGGGATCGCCCGGCCGCCCGGCCGCCCTCGACCCGAGCGCCGTGGCCGGCCTCGCCACCGGCGCGGACGTCCTGCTCACCAGCTGGGGTACGCCGCACCTCGACAAGGAACTGTGGACCGACGGCACCGGTCCGAAGGTGGTCGCGCACGCGGCCGGCTCGGTCAAGAACCTGATCGACCCGGTCGTCCTCGACCAGGGCGTCGCCGTCTTCTCCGCCGGACCGCGGATCGCCTGGTCGGTCGGCGAGTACTGCCTGGCCGCGATGCTCACCCTCGCCCGCCGCCTCCCCCGCTTCGACCACGCGGTCCGGCAGGGCGGCTGGAAGCAGACCGAGTTCCGCGGTCATGAGCTGGCCGGCGCGAAGGTCGGCATCATCGGCGCCAGCAGCACCGCGCGGGCACTGATCACCTTGCTGAAGCCGTTCGGCTGCGACCTCGTCGTCTACGACCCGTACCTGACCGCCGAGCGCGCCGACCAACTCGGCGTCCGCACGGCAACGCTCGACGAAGCCGCGCAGAGCCCGTTCCTCACCATCCACGTCCCGAACGTGCCCGAGACCAAGGGCATGATCACGCGCGAACTGATCGAGCGGCTCCCCGACGGCGCGGTCGTGGTCAACTCGTCCCGCGGTCCGGCGATCGATCAGCCCGCTCTGCTCGACCACGTGCTCGACGGACGCCTGTACGCCGCTCTCGACGTCTACGACCCGGAGCCGCCGGCCTTCGACAGCTCGGTTCTCGAAGCACCCAACCTGCTGCTCAGCCCGCACATCGCGGGCAACGCGGAAGAGGGCCACCTCGCCCTCGCCGGCTACGTGCTGACCGACGTGCTCCGCTACCTCGAGGACGGCAGCCGCGGACCGAGCTTCGTCGACCCGGCCGTGTGGTCGATCGCGGCCTGAGAGGACGACGCTCATGTCCCGGATCACTCAGGTCGAGGTCTTCCCGGTCGCGGTCCCGTTCGCGCGCCGGTTCGTCCTCGGCAGCGGAGCGGTCGGTTCACCCGGCGAACGGCCGGACCAGGCCACCGCGGTCGTCTTCGTCAAGCTGACCACCGAGGACGGCGTGGTCGGCTGGGGTGAGCAGCGCGCGTTGCCGAGCTGGAGCTACGAGACCGCCGAGACGATGGCCGTGGTGATCAAGCGGCACCTCGCGCCGATCCTGCTCGAGCTCACGCCGTTCGACGTCGAACTGTTCCACCAACGCGCCGCCAAGCGCCTCAGCCCCTCGGTGTCGAACGGCTTCCCGTTCGCCCGCGCCGCCGTCGACGTCGCGATGCACGACGCGGCCGGCAAGCTGGCCGGCGTCCCCGTGCACGCACTGCTCGGCGGCAAGGTGTACGACGAGATCCCGCTCTGCTCGGCGATAGGCGTCGGCGACTCCGACGCTGTCCGCGAGCACGCCCTCCAGTCGTCGGACTACTCGGCGTACAAGGTGAAGATCGGTGGTGACCTGGACGCGGACACCGCCGCGATCGATACCGTCGCCGAGGTGGCCGACGGCAAGCCGCTGTGGCTCGACGCGAACCAGTCCTACCGTCCCAGCCTGCTGAAGCAGCTCCGCGACCGTACGGCGGGAATCCGCACGATCCACTGCATCGAGCAGCCGGTGCCGAGCACCGACACGCTCGCGATGCAGCGGCTGCGCGGACTGATCGACCTGCCGATCGCGATCGACGAGGGCAGCTTCTCCGCCCAGGACCTGGCCCGGGCGATCCGGCTGGAGGCCGCCGACCTGGTCGTCGTCAAGGTCTGCAAGTCCGGCGGCCTGCGCAACGCCCTGAAAACCGCCCAGACCGCCCTGGCCGGCGGTCTCGAGATCCTGGCCAGCGGCCTCACCGACTGCGGGGTCGCGTTCGCGGCCGCGCTGCACGTGTTCAGCCAGCTCGACCTCGCCCTGCCTGCCGAGCTGAACGGGCCGGAGTTGCTGTCCGACCTGTACGTCGACGGGCTGACCATCACCAAGGCCGTCGCCACGGTCCCCACCGCCCCCGGGTTGGGCGTCCAGGTCGACGAGGACCGCATCCGCGCCGAGTCGATCGACCTCGAATACAGCTGAGGAGAAGCCATGCAGAAGTGGCTGTCCCGCCGCAGCTTCCTCGAACTCACCGGCCTGGCCGGAGTGGGCGCGGTGGTGGCCGGCTGCTCGTCCGGTCCACCGCCCGGCGCCGCGACGTGGGCGATGTGGTCCAGCAGCGCCGCGGAGAAGAAGGTCTGGGAGGACTTCAGCAAGTACGTCGAGCAACAGCTGAAGGTGAAGTCCGTCCCGACCCTGACCCCGTCCAACGGCTACCCGACCAAACTCGACCTGCAGCTCGTCAGCGGCACGGCGAGCCTGGTGACCGCGATCAACGGCACGCTGATCCCGACGTACGCCGCCCGGGGCGCGCACCGGCCGCTCGACGACCTGATCGAGGCCGATCCGGACTTCGACCCGGACGACTTCTACCAGCCGAGCCGCCGGATCTCGAGCTTCAACAGCAAGACCTACGCGATCGGCTTCGACGTCGCGCCGACGGTCATGTACTACAACAAGACCCTGCTGCAGAAGGCCGGAGTGGACCTGCCGTCCCGCACCGAGCCGATGTCGTGGGCAACGTTCCGCGAGCTCGCGATCGAGCTGACCGAGCCGCCGGACCAGTACGGGTTCACCTGCGCGCCGGCCATCGACGACCTGGTGTCGTGGATCTACTGCGCCGGCGGCAACGTGATGAACGAGCAGGCGACCCGCAGCACGCTCGGCGACCCGGAGGCGATGGAGGCGCTGCAGTTCGTCATCGACCTGTTCGTGAAGGACAAGGTCACGCCGCCGATCAAGAACCTGGTCACCGAGAGCTCACTGTCCAACTTCATGGAGGGCAACGTCGCCTTCATGCAGAACGGGCCGTGGCAGGTGGTCAACATGCGCAAGGCCAAGTTCGACTGGGACATCATCCCGTTCCCGGCCGGCGCGGTCGGCAGCACGCCGCGGGTGTCCGGGTCCAGCTTCGCGATTCCATCGGGGGTGCGCGAAGGTGCCGACCTGGACCTGGCCTGGAAGTTGCTGAAGACGCTGACCAGCACCGGCGCGCTCGACATCTACGCCAGGGCCGGCCGGAACAACCCGGCCCGGCTCAGCGCCGGCAGCGCGTTCCAGCCGCCGCCGGACAACCTCGGCATCGTCCAGCAGATCCTGGCCGGCAAGGTCGCCGGCGGCCATGCGTTCGACGTCACCACGAACTGGAACCAGGTCAAGCAACTGCTCGGCCAGGACCTGCCCAGGACGTTCCTCGGCCAGGTCACCGTCGCCGACGCGATCAGCGGGTTGACCCCGCGTCTCGACGTACTGATGCGGCAGCACCAGGACAACATCCGCCAAGCCACTGCCAGGAAGGGGTGACCACCCATGGCTGTCGATACTGCGACTGCCCCGGCCGCGACCGCGCCACCACGTCCGGCCTCGAAACCGACACCACGCTGGCGGAACCGCGAATCGCTGACCGCCTGGCTCTTCATCCTGCCCAGCCTGATCGGCTTCCTGACCTTCACCGCCGGACCGGTCGTCGCGGCCGGCGTCATCTCGCTGCTCGACTGGAACCTGTTCAGCGCGCCGACCTGGGCCGGGCTGAGCAACTTCGCCCGCCTCGGCCCCGACCCGACCTTCTGGTCCGCGCTCGGCAACACGGTCTACTTCACCTTCCTGAGCGTGCCCCTGACGATCCTGGTCAGCCTCCTACTGGCGCTACTGCTCAACCAAGGGCTGCGCCGGGTCGCGGTCTTCCGGTCGCTCCTGCTGTTGCCGTACGCAACCATCACGGTCGCGGTCGCGTTCGTCTGGATCTGGCTCTACATCCCGCACGACGGCCTGGTGAACGCCGTGCTCGGGTGGTTCGGGATCAACGGGCCGGCCTGGCTGATCTCGGACACCTGGGCGATGCCGGCGCTGGTCGCGATGAGTGTGTGGAAGAGCTTCGGGTTCGGCATGGTGGTGTTCCTGGCCGGCCTGCAGGCGATCCCGCAGCAGCTGTACGAGGCGGCCCGGGTGGACGGGAGCTCGACCTGGCAGAGCTTCCGCAACGTGACCCTGCCGATGCTGTCACCGGCGCTGTTCTTCGTGATCGTGACCTCGGTCATCGGCTCGTTCCAGGTCTTCGACCAGGCGCTGATCATGACCAACGGTGGTCCGGGCACCCGCACCACGACGCTGGTCATGTACATCTACCGGACCGGCTTCGAGAACTACGACCAGGGGTACGCCGCCGCGCAGTCGCTGGTCCTGTTCGCGTTCATCGTCCTGATCACCGCCACCCAGTTCGTCTTCCAGCGGAGGCTTGTGCACTATGACAACTGATCTCCGCCGCCGGTTGGTGGTGTTCACCTGCTTCCTGGTCACCGCGATCACGCTGATCCCGGTCGTGATGATGGTGCTCGTCGGGTTCCAGTCCGACGGCGAGTCGATGGCCGCGAAACCGTCGTTCTGGCCGAGCACGTGGCACCCCGAGAACCTGACCCGGGCCTTCGACCTGGTGCCGCTCGGCAAGTACCTGCTCAACACCGTCTACTTCGCCGCCGGAACGACTCTGCTCGAGACGATCACCGCAGCGCTGGCGGCGTACGCGTTCGCCCGGCTGAACTTCCCGGGCCGGAGCTGGCTGTTCGGGATCTACCTGGCCACCTTGATGATCCCGTCGCAGGTCACGCTGATCCCGCAGTTCGTACTGGTCGCGAAGCTGCACGGCATCGACACCTGGCCGGGGATGATCCTGCCGCACGCGTTCACCGCGATCGGCGTGTTCCTGCTCCGGCAGTTCTTCCTCGGCATCCCGCGCGACTACGAGGAGGCCGCCCGGCTGGACGGCGCGAACCGCTGGCAGGCGTTCGTCCGGATCATCGTCCCGCTGGCCGTGCCGGCGATCGCGACGTTGGCGGTGTTCAAGTTCATCGGCCAGTGGAACAACCTGCTCTGGCCGCTCATCATCTCCAACAGCGACGCGACCCGTACGGCGTCCGTCGGCCTGCAGGTGTTCCAGGACACCAACGGCACCCAATGGAACCTGTTGCTGATGGCAGCGACCGTCACCACCGTCCCGTTGATCATCATCTTCTTCCTGACCCAACGCTGGTTCGTAAGAGGCATCACCATGAGCGGGCTGGGAGGCCGCTGACACATGACTCACACGTGGTCCGTCTTCACCAAACCGTGGTCGGAGTTGCCCGGTGACGAGCTCGGACGGCTGGTCGCCGGACTCGGCTTCACCGGCGCCGAGATTCCGGTCCGCGACACCGCCTACGTCACCCCGGCCACCGCCGAGGCCGAGCTGCCGAAGTTCTCGGAGCAGTTGCGGGCCGAAGGCATCGAACCGATCAGCGTCGCGAGCGAGCTGACCGAGCGCGTCTTCGCCGCGTGCGCCCAGGCCGGCGTCCCGATGATCCGGATCATGGCCGAGCTGGGTCCCGACGGTTACGCGGCCTCGGTACGACGAACCCGCGGGCTGCTCGAGGAAGCCGCCGTACTGACCGCGCAGTACGACGTCCAGGTCGGCATCCAACCGCATCACGGGAGGTTCGTGCCGTCGACGCTCGGCGTGCTGCAACTGCTCGACGGACTGCCCGAGCAGTTCAAGCTGGTGTGGGACGCGGCCCACGACGCGCTCGCCGGTGACGACCCGGCTGTCACCCTCGAGCTCGGCGTGGACCGGCTCGGCATCGTGAACCTGAAGAACGCCAAGTACATCCGCACCGACGCCGGGTGGAAGACGTACTTCGTGCAGGCCGACGAAGGGATGTCCGACTGGTCGGTCGTCTTCGCCACGTTGCGGCGACTCGGGTGGACCGGGCCGATCTGCCTGACCGGGCAGTACTCCGATCCCGCCGTACCGGTGGCGGAACGACTCGAGCAAGATCTCCTGGCCGCTCGTGTCACATTGTCCGGCCAGGCTCCGTCAGGAGGGTGAAGACAACAAAACCTCACTGATGGAGACCCTCCCATGACTGCACGGATGACGAACCCCGCGATGCTGCTGCCGGACGCGACCAAGGGCGTCCAGAACATCTTCAAGGCCGTCCACCAGGGCGGTGTCCCGGCCACGACGCTCGAGCTCGTGCACCTGCGGGCCAGCCAGATCAACGGCTGTGGTCCGTGTGTGTTCGGCGGCGTGAAGTCCGCGGTGAAGAACGGCGAGACCGACGAACGACTGCACCAGGTCGTCGCGTGGCGCGAGTGCGACCTGTTCACCGACGCGGAGCGGGCCGCGCTCGCCCTGGCCGAGGCCGCGACCCGGATCGCCGACCGGCCGGGCTCGGTGACCGACGAGATCTGGGCCGAGGCGGCCAAGCACTTCGACGAGACCCAGCTGGCCGCGATCATCCTGATGATCGCGCTCACCAACATGTTCAACCGGATCAACACCACGACGCGGGAGCCTGCCGGCGCGACCTGGTGACTGAGTAGCGTGAGGAGCGCCCCTGACCGGGGCGGTGGGGCGGGGCAGATTCAACACTGTCGAGGACGGCACGGGCGCTCCGACGTACCCAGGGAACCGGAACCGGAGGTAGTGATGAAGTACATGCTGTTGATCTACGGAAACACCGAGACCTGGGACACCCTGCAGGCGCTGGGCATCGACGGGGTGCTCGACCAGCACCGCAAGCTCACCGAGGAGCTGAAGGCGAACGGCGAGTTCATCGACGGCCTCGGCCTGACCACCGCGAACGCCCGGGTGGTCCGGGTCAGCGACGGAGTGCCGGCCGTCACCGACGGGCCTTTCACCGAGGCGAAGGAGGTGCTGGCCGGCTACTACCTGGTCGACTGCAGCCCGGAGCGGGCGGTGGAGATCGCGGCCCGGCTGCCGGAGGCGCCGTACTCGCCGATCGAGATCCGTTCGTTCACCGACCCGATGCCGGAAGAGAAGTAGGGCTGCTCCAGGGACTTGCCGGCCTCAGCTGGGCGTTGACACCTGAGACCGGCGAGTCACTGACTCAGCCCTTCACGGGGCCCTGGTCTTCAGTGGGGGTCGCCCGACGCGAGGATGACCCCACCTGAGGCGGGCTGATCACCCATGCCCCGGCCACCCCGCACGAACACGGTGGCGCCCTGCTCCGGAGCCGGAGCGCCGTGGCCGAGTCCCAGCGTGGTGGTCATTCCGTTGCTCAACCTCAGCACCGCCACGCGTCGCGGCTGCACCGACGGGATCGACGAGCTCACCTCGTGGATGCCGGTGCACACCGCCGGTTGGATCGAAGCCCGTCCGAGACCTGCGTTGCCGTGACTCCTCACATCACGGCACTGCTCGGCGAGCCTTGTCATCGCTGACACACTTCCCCCTTCTCCTAATCGTTCTCCCCGAGTGACGGTTGGCGCGACTGCCCTCACACCGACGCCTGTACCGGCGCCTAAAACGACGCAGGTACGGCACAGCAGTCGCACACTCCCCCGTCCTTCCCGCACCCGGAAACGACGCGGAAGTGATCAGGGAAGCCTTGCTGAGAGTGACGGCGTTTTCAAGGGATCGTGACAGGAATCCCGCGTACCGGGACCCGTGTCCAGCTTTGATCGTTCACCGAAACTTTCGACACCAAGTGCCCACTGAAAGCAGTGGTCCCATTGAGATATCCGGCGCTGGAAGACGTTGTTCCAGGCAATTGCGGACACGCTGAATGGGTTTTCGCCTGGCTTGTGCGTTTGTTTGATATTCCGAGCCAAGGTATAGACGCTCGGTTAGCGGGTCGTACTGGCGCGCTTGATGATTTGGTGGGGAATGATGACTCTGCGTGGTGCGGCGTCTTTGTCCGCCATTCGCTCGGCGAGCAGGTCGAGGGCGGACCGGACGAACTCGCGCCGGTCGAAGTCGACCGTCGTCAGCGGCGGGATCATGAACTGGCTCTCCAGGATGTTGTCGAACCCGGCGACCAGCGTCTGCTTCGGTACGTCGATCCCGGCGGTCCACAACGCCGACAGCGTGCCGGAGGCGACCGTGTCGGTGAAGCAGAAGAACGCGTCCGGCAACTCGTGCTCGGTCAGGTACTTCCCGACCACCGTCGCCGCACCCTCCGGGCGCCACCGGTCCAGGTTGATCTCGAGCGCCGGATCATTCGGTACGCCGGCCTCCGCGAGCGCCTGGCGGTATCCCGCCGTACGCAACCGGGACGCCGCCGTACCAGGTGCGTCCGCCGTGCCCCCGAGCACGCCCACGCCGCTCGATCCGCGCGGGATCTCCGGCACGCCGACCGCGGCGATCCGGCGGCAGCCCCGCGCCAGCAGGTGATTCGTCATGTCGCGCGCCGCGGTGACGTTGTCGATCGCGACCTGGCTGACCACGTCCTGGTCGACGTCGCCGATCAGGACGACGGGCGGTAGCGGACCGGCGGTCATCACCGCGCTGTCGTCGACGTTGACCGGGTTCAGGATCAGGCCGTCGACCAGGTGCGCGCGGCCCTTGGACAGCAGCTCGAACTCACGCTTCGGCTCGGCCGCGGTCTGCTCGATCTGCACACCCCAGCCGCGCTCGTGGGCGAGCTCGACGACCAGGTGCGTGATCTCCGCGGAGTACGGCCGCAGCAGGTCGGGCAGGGCCAGGGCGATCATCCCGGAGCGGCCGTTGCGCAGGCCGCGAGCGCTCATGTTCGGAACGTAGTCCAGCTCGGCCAGGGCCTGCTCGACCCGGGCCCGGGTCTCCGGACGAACGAACACCACGCCGTTGATGACGTTCGACACCGTCTTCGGGGACACCCCAGCCAGCTTGGCAACATCTTTGACGGTGGCACGCATACCGCCATTGTCACACTCAGGCCGTGTCTGGTGATCCCGCGCCTACTGCGCGGCACCACCAGACACGACCCGACCACGTTGCCACGAACTCACCTGGTCGGGCGGGCGCCGCCGTTCACGTGCAGGACCTGGGCGGTCAGGTGGCGAGCGGCGGGCGTGGCGAGGAAGCGGATCGTCTCGGCGATGTCGGCCACCGTTCCCTCCCGCTTCGTCATCGTTGCCTCCAGCAACCGGGTACGGCGCTCGCCGGTCAGCTTCCCCTGGAAGAACTCGGTGTCCGCGGTGAACCCGGGCGCGACGACGTTCGACGTGATGCCGCGCGGGCCGAGCTCGGCGGCGACGTCGAGGCTGTACATCGCCAGCCCGGCCTTGGACGCGCCGTACGACCCGGGCCCGCGGGCGCCGGCGATCGAGCCGACATGCACGACAGCTGTGGTGAGACGCGGCGCGAGCGCCGTGGTGGTGAGCACAGCACTCAGCAGGTTCGCCTCCAGGTTGGCCAGCCAGTTCGCCTTCAGCTGGGCCAGTCCCCCGTCCGGCCGATTGAAGTCCGTGTTCCCGCCTGCATTGTTCACCAGTACGTCGACCCGCTCCGGCAGCTCGCCGAGCAGCCGCTCGACCTGTTCCGGGTCGGTCGCGTCGCACACCACTCCCCTGGCTCCGAGGTCGGCGGCCGTCTTGGCCAGCACGTCCTCCCGCCGGCCCGTGATCACCACGTCGTCGCCGTCACGGCGGAAAAGCTCGGCCGTCGCCCGGCCGATTCCGGTCGCTCCGCCGGTCACCACGATCGTGCGAGTCATCGCACTCCTCACGTTTAGGTCTAAATGTTTAGGTCTAAACGTAGCATGGTGCCCATGACCTCCGAACGCGACGGCTATCCCTTCGACGGGCCCAGCCCCTACCCCGCCGCCGAGATCGCGCAGGCCTGGCAGCGGGAGCGGCCCGGGACGCCGACGGACTCGATCGAGATCGTCACTCCCCTGTGGCGCTTGGCCAAGCTGTTCGCCGACGACCGGCGGCGGGTGCTGTCCGACCTGGGCGTCGATCCGGCCACCCTCGACCTGCTGAGCGTGCTCCGCCGGGCCGGCAAGCCCTACGAGCTCACGACCCGCGAGCTGAGCCGCCGTACGCTCGTCACCGCCGGCGCGATCTCGCAGCGGGTCGCGCGGGCCGAGGAGTCCGGCCTGGTCACCCGCCGTACGGCGTCCGACGGCAGCCGCGCGGTCCTCGTCACCCTCACCGAGGCCGGCCACGACCTGGTCGAGCGGACCGTCGACCAGGTCCTGACCCGCGAGGCCGAACTGGTCGCATCTCTCACTCCGGCGAACCGCTCGGTACTGGCCGGACAGCTGCAGGAACTGCTCGGCCAGGTCCAGCGACTGGCCCGCAAACCTTCGTCGGGCGTGTAAGGTTTTCGCATCCGGCCAGGCGCGATCTTCAGCCTAAGTTCCTACGACTGCTTCAATGTCACAATTGAAGGATGCCTGCTACCGAATCGCCCGGGACCGCCGGTCACACGGCCGCCGACAGTCATGACGCCATCCAGGTGCGCGGAGCCCGCGAGAACAACCTCAGCGGGGTCTCGCTGGACATCCCCAAGCGCCGGCTCACCGTCTTCACCGGAGTCTCCGGCTCCGGCAAGTCGTCCCTCGTCTTCGACACCATCGCCGCCGAGTCCCAGCGGCTGATCAACGAGACCTACACCGCCTTCGTCCAGAACTTCATGCCCAGCCGCAGCCGGCCGGACGTCGACTCGCTGCGCAACCTGTCCGCCGCGATCATCGTCGACCAGGAGCGGATCGGCGCCAACTCCCGCTCCACCGTCGGTACGGCGACCGACGCGCACACGATGCTGCGGATCCTGTTCAGCCGGGCCGGGACGCCGTACGTCGGAGGTCCGTCGGCGTTCAGCTTCAACCTGGCCGACGGGATGTGCCTGGAGTGCGAAGGGCTGGGCCGGACCACCGAGTTCGTGCTGGACGAGCTCGTCGACCGGGACAAGACCCTCAACCAGGGGGCGATCAAGGCCCCCGGGTACGCCGTGGACAGCTGGCACTGGCAGCTGATGGCGACGACCGGCCTGTTCGACCCCGACCTGCCGCTGAAGGACTACCCGTCCGACAGCTGGCAGCAGTTCCTGTACTCCGAGCCCACCAAGGTCAAGGTCGGCAAGAGCAACCTGACCTTCGAGGGCCTGGTGTCGAAGCTGAAGCGCAGCTTCCTCAGCAAGGACCGCGACTCGATGCAGAGCCACCTGCGCGCGTTCGCCGACCGGGCGATCCGTCAGGCGACCTGCCCGGCGTGTGGTGGCGCGCGGCTGAACGAGGCGGCCCGGTCGGTCACGGTCGATGGCCGGACGATCGCCGAGTGCTCGGCGATGCAGATCAGCGACCTCGCGGAGTTCGTTGCCGGCATCAACCACCCGAACGTCGGCCCGATGGTCGAGGGACTCCGGGAGACGCTGGACTCGATGGTCACGATCGGGCTCGGCTACCTCAGCCTGGACCGCGAGTCGTCGACATTGTCCGGTGGCGAGGCGCAGCGGGTGAAGCTGGTCCGGCACCTCGGCTCGAGCCTGGCCGATGTCACCTACGTGTTCGACGAGCCGACCGTCGGGCTGCACCCGCACGACATCCAGCGGATGAACGACCTGCTGCTGCAACTGCGGGACAAGGGCAACACCGTGCTGGTGGTCGAGCACAAGCCGGAGACGATCCGGATCGCCGACCACATCGTCGACCTCGGACCGGGCGCGGGTCTGGCCGGTGGCCGGCTCTGCTACGCCGGCGACCTCGACGGCCTGAAGAAGTCGCGCACCCTGACCGGTCGTTACCTCGACCACCGAGTCAGCGTCCGGGACGACGTACGGCGGCCGACCGGCAGACTGTCGATCGAGGACGCGAACCTGCACAACCTGAAGAACGTCAGTGTCGACGTCCCGCTCGGGGTGCTGACCGTCGTCACCGGGGTCGCCGGGTCCGGCAAGAGCTCACTGATCCACGGGTCACTGGCCGGCCGGGACGGCGTGATCGTCGCCGGGCAGGAGCCGATCCGGGGATCGAAGCGCAGCAACCCGGCGACCTACACCGGGCTGCTCGATCCGATCCGGGCCGAGTTCGCCAAGGCGAACAAGGTGAAGCCCGGACTGTTCAGCGCGAACTCGGTGGGCGCCTGCAAGACCTGCAAGGGCATCGGCCTCGTCTACACCGACCTCGCGATGATGGCCGAAGTCGCCTCGGTCTGCGAGGACTGCAACGGCGCGCGATTCACCCCCGAGGTGCTCGCCTATCGGTTGCGGGGCAAGAACATCAGCGAGGTACTGCGGATGACGGTCACCGAAGCCCGTGAGTTCTTCACCCGTGGCCCGGCCCGAAGCATCCTCGACCGGCTGTCGACGGTCGGACTCGGGTACATCGGCCTCGGGCAGCCGCTCACCACCCTGTCCGGCGGTGAACGGCAGCGGCTGAAGCTGGCCATCAACATGGGTAAGACCGGGTCGGTCTACATCCTCGACGAGCCGACGACGGGTCTGCATCTGGCGGACGTCGACAAGCTGCTGGCGATGCTCGACACCCTCGTCGACGAAGGCAACACGGTCATCGTGATCGAGCACCACCAGGCCGTGATGGCACATGCCGACTGGCTGATCGACGTCGGCCCGGGCGCCGGCCACGACGGCGGGCAGGTGATCTTCACCGGTACCCCCGCCGACCTGGTCGAGAGCAGCCCGAGCCTGACGGCCGAGCACCTACGGCTTTACGTCGCGGGTCACTAGCTCGGCGCCCAGAGCCTCGATCAGGTCGCGCCAGGCATCGAGGTAGGCAGCGGCGGGGCCAGTCTGGGTCAGGACCAGGCGGGCTCCGCCGTTGCCGTCCCGAAGCGTCCAGCCGACCTCGCCCTGCGACCAGGTGTAGGTCAACCGCTCCGGCTCGGCCGCCTCGGTGACCGTCCCGGGATCAACGCCCTTGGCAACGAACCCGGCCGGCGGCGTGCTTCCGACAGTCGCGGTGGCGGCACCGGCGAGCAGTTGCCAGACGAGCTCCTTCGGGCGCACGAGCTGCCGCTCGAACCGGATCCCACCATCGTCGTCCACGGCCCCTTGGTCCAGGCCGTACACCTTGACGAAGTGCTCGTGCAGCTCGGCGTAGTCCTTCTCCGGGACCGCCGATCCACCGAGCACGTGGTCCAGCGCGTCGAAGCACAAGGTCCAGCCGCTGGTGTAGCTCGCCGAGCCCGGCCGGTCGTCGTAGGTCGCAGTCAGGTGCAGCGTGCACCCGTCGGCGGACGCGACGAGCTCCCAGCGCAGCACCTCTTCACCCCAGGTGTACTCGATCAGCCTTGGTGGTTCGTACGCGCGGATCACCCCGGAACCATGCTGCTCCACCGGGGCGTCCGGGTCGTCCTGGAAGGTGAAGGTGACCGCTCCGTCCAGCCGCAGATCCAGCTCGACCGCGGCCGGGAACCACCCGGACAGCTGCCCCGGCTCGGTGATCGCCCGCCAGACCTTCTCCACCGGATGCCGTAGCTCGCGCTGCATCCGCAGGACCGTCCGGCCGTTCTCCGTGCTCAAGGTCTCGGTCATGACCCCATATATACCCGATCAGGCATATACGATCAACCGGCGAACCGGGCCAGGTCCTCGAGCTCTCCTGCCATGGCCGCGGCTGAGCCCTCGAACAGCTCGTAGGACAGATCCGCGTGCTTCCAGGACCCGATCACCCGGCCGGCCTCGACGATCGCCGGACGCAACATGCCGCCCCCGGGATGGATGTGCTTGCGGTACTCCTCGGCCAGCGCGTGCCGCCGGTCGGCGTACCCGAGCAGGTAGGGGTCGAACTCCCCCAGCAGCCGCAGGTCCGGAGATCCCGGCAGGTCCTCAACTGCCGACAGTTCGACTCCTTCGACCTCGAACGACTCGGTCGCAACCGCCTGCAACCCCCGCCGCGCGGCAGGCACCGGCAGTCCCGACCAAGTGGCAAAGTCGCGTGCAGTCGCCGGGCCGTACGCCGTCAAGTACAGCCGGGTCAACCCCTCGAGGTCCCCGTCGAGGACAAGTGGCTTCCCCAGCCAGTCACGGACGGCAACCCACGTCTCGCCAGGTCCGTAACACAGCCGGCCGAGCAGCCCGACGTGCCGGATCAGCGCGTACACCTGCTGCCCCTTGGGCGAGGCGATCAGCCCCGCCTTCACCAGTACGTCGGCCAGACCCGAGCGATCCGTGGGACCTTCAGCCAGCAGATGCGCCTCGATCACGTCGACCGCCTCGGCGCGGATCGATGCAGTCAGGCCGAGTTCGCCGTACCGGCGCTCGGTGTCCTTGATGAGCTTCGGGCCGAGCAGCCCGAGCAACGGGCCGGCGTGCTCGGTCGCGACGAGTTGGAGGGTGCCGCGCATGAACCAGCTCCGGACCACCGAGCGGTCAGTCTCCTGGGCGCGGGACACGTCGGCGAGAGTGGTCGCGGTCGAGCGGGCCCGGACGGCGTACGCGGCGCCGCGCCAGGTCTGCGCCTGCAGTCCCCCCGTCCGGCGCACGACGTCGGCCACCCCTCCGGGGCCGGCCTCGTCCACCGGACGCGCGAGGCAGTTGGCCTGGAACCGGGCCGCCAGGAGCCAGTCCACAGACCTTCGCACCACCCCAGCATGACACCACAAACAACTCTTCCGCGCAGCAAGAACTGGTCTGCCGGATTGTCCGGCAGACCGGTTGTCCGACCGAAGGATCGTCAGGTGAGGTGGTCGTCGACCAGGTTGGCGTAGGCGGCCTGGCCGGTGACGTTCGGGTGGTAGGACTCGCTGACCGGGTTGGACAGCCCGTTGATCCACTCCGGGCTGCCGCAGACCGCGTGCCCGATGAACGCGCTGGTCGGGTTGACGAACGCGAACCCGGCCGCGCTCGCCGAGGCCGCGATCTTGGCGTTGAGCAGGTCGGCGGTCTGGTTCAGCCGGGTCATCTCGGTCGGGCTGAAGAACGTGCCGGCGTTGCAGTCGGTGCCGTTGAACAGCCGCGGGTAGCCGACCACCACGACCCGGGCCGAGGCCGCCCGGCTGCGGATCGAGCCGTACAGGCCGTTCAGCCGGCCGGGCAGCGTGTTGGTGATGATCGCCTGCGCGTTGTTGATCGCGCCGGTGCAGTCGCCGAGCCAGGACGGCTTGGCGCACTCGGTGATCACCGACGAGAACCCGGCATCGTTGCCACCCACCTGGACCGACACCAGGTTCGTCGAGCTCACCACCGAGCTCAACTGGTTGGCGGTGACGTCGGCGACGCGCGCGCCGGAGCAGGCGACGAAGGTGAGGCTGGCGCCGATCCGGCCGGCGTCGATGTACGGGTAGGCCTTGGTCGAGCGCTGGCAGGACCCGCTGCTGGTGATGTAGCTGCGGGTCCCGACACCCGAGGCGTAGGAGTCCCCGAGGGCCACGTAGTTGGGTGCGGCCGCGTGGGCGACCCCGGGACTGACGAGGAGCGCGGCGCCGAGGGCCGCGGCCGAGAGCAGGCTGGCGATGGACTTCATGGGCGGACCGCCTTTGTGCGAGGGGTGGCGACAGAAGCACTAAGGGTCACGATGACCCAACCCGTCGGTAACACACAAGGGCCTGGTAAGAAGTTCACCGCCAGTTGCCGGACCTGGTAGCCGGTGTTTCCGGCCTAACCCCAGGACGACAGGCCCGGGCCCTGCGGCAGCGGGTAGCAGCCGTCGACGAGCTTCACCCGGCCGTCGGCCGGCAGCAGTCCGCTCTCCACGTAGATGGTGTTCGGCAGCGCGGCCAGCACGTGGATGTGCGCGCCGCCGCCGTGCGAGGCGTACGGAACACCGAACCCGGCCGCCATCAACCCGATCTCCAGGCAGTCGGTGAGCCCACCGGCCCGCCGCAGATCCGGCTGTATGACGCCCACCCCGCCGCGCGCGATCAGGTCCCGGAAGGCGGCCTGGCCGTAGCGGTTCTCGCCGGTGGCGATCGGGATGTCCAGCTTCTCGGCCAGCCGGACGTGCCCATCGGTGTCCGCGGCCGGCAACGGTTCCTCGAACCACCGGCAGTCGAGGTCCTCGTAGACACGGCCACGACGGAGTGCTTCGTCGTACCCGAAGGCTTGGTTGGCATCGACCATCAGCGGCGCGTCCGGGCCGATCACGGCCCGGACCGCCTTGATCCGCTGGACGTCCTCGCTCAACGGGCCGCCGCCGACCTTCATCTTCACGCCGCGGAAGCCCTGCTCCATCGCCTTGGCCGACACCGCCTCCAGACCGGCGACGTCCAGCTCGAGCCAGCCCACCATCGCGTACGTCGGGATGGTCGTGCGCTGGGCGCCGAGCAGCTTCCACACCGGCACGTCCAGCGACCTGCCGAGCAGGTCCCACAGCGCCAGGTCGATCGCCGAGATTCCGTACGACGACAGTCCGGCCGTGCCCTGGTAGTCGGTCAGCACCTGCAACTTCCGCCGGATCCCCCGGATCAGCGTCGGGTCCTCCCCCATGATCTCGGGGGCCAGCTGCTCGGTGACGATCTGGGCCAGCACTGCCGGCGAGCTGGCGACCCGGCCGAAGTACGTGTCGCTGACGCCGCTGATGCCTTCGTCGGTGTCGATCCGCACCCGGGTCCGGCCGTTGCGATCGAGCAACTGGATCGCGTCGCGGACCGCGTGCGCCTTCGGCTCCGACACGACCTCGATGCTGATCTCGGTGATCTTCATCCTCACCCCTTGCCTGCGAGTACGTTCTCGACCTTCTGCTTCACGCTGCCGAGCGCGTCGGCCGCGGACCGCTTGCCGCTCCAGACATCGTCCAGCACCGGGCGGTAGACGGTCCGGGCGCGTTCGATGTACCGGCTGAAGTTCTCGTTCACGGCGTTGTCCAGGGCCTGGGTGACCAGTGCCAGGTTGGCCGGGCCCTTGTCGTCGGGCACGAACAGCGACGAGGAGCTCTTGCTCACCGGCATGAACCCGCGGGACTGGGCCAGCAGCTTCGACGCGTCCGGGCCGGCGCAGTACTTGAGGAAGTCCCAGGCCGCGTCGGGGTCCTTGGACGCCTTCGGGACCGCCAGCACCGTCATCGTGTTCACGGTCTTGCGGGCCACCTTCATCGGCGGCGGGAAGATGTCCCACTTCACCTTCGCGTTGCTGCGCAGGTACGGGATCGCGCTGGTCAGCGCGAGCAGCATCGCGACCTTGCCGGTGCCCAGCTGGGACAGCGCCCAGTTCGGCGTCTGACGGCCGGCGGTCACGGTGGCGAAGTCCGGGTGCACCTTGTGCACGAGGGCCAGGTCCGCGATCCACTGGACCGCCTCCGCGCCCGGTGCCTCGGCCAGGGTGAAGCGGGTGGCGTCCTTGGAGTAGATGCCGTCACTGCCGTTGTTGACCGGCCACACCGTCTCCAGCGAGGTGTCGGGGAAGATCAGCGCGCCCCAGCGTTCGCCGTCCGGCTTGGTCAGCTTCTTCGCGGCCTCCAGGAAGTCGTCCCAGGTCCAGCCGCTCGCGGCCCAGTCCTTCGGCGGCAGCTCGACCCCGGCCTCCTCGAACGCGTCGACGTTGCAGTAGATGACGCCGGGGTTGGTCATGATCGGCCACGCCGCGTGCGCGCCGTCGGACTGCTTCGGGAAGTTGAACGCGACCGGGAAGTAGTCGTCCGGCTTGATCCCGTCCTTCTCCAGGTACGGACGGAGGTCGAGCAGGGACCCTTCGGCGTAGTACCCCGCCACGTAGTCGTCGTTGATCCGGATCGCCGTTGGCGCCGCGCCGGACGAGAGCACGGTGCGCAGCTTGGTGTCGTAGTCGTCACCCGGGACGGACTGGATGTCGAGCGTCTTGCTCGCGCCCTTGGCCCAGTTCTCGGCGACCGTGTAGAGCGGGCTGCCGCTGGTGGTGTCCCAGGTCAGGAAGGAGGCGTTGCCGCCGCCCCCTCCTCCCCCGCTTCCGTTGCCGCCGCAGGCGGACAGCGGCACGCCGGCCGCGAACGCCCCGCCGGCGAGGCCAACGGCTTTGAGCACCGACCTTCGGGAAAGCTGTGATGCCGTCATGGTTGTTCCTGTTCTGTCAGGGGATCAGTTGGTGCGCAGCTTGGCGACCGCGTCCTCGTCGAGCTCGACGCCGAGCCCGGGCAGGTCCCAGGGCGTGATCTCGCCGTTCACCGGGACGAGCGGGTTCTGCCAGATCGGCACGTCGTCGAGGATCGGGTTGTGCTCGATGTTGTACTCCTGCGGGTACACGCAGGACGGGGTGCTGACCCACAGGTGGGCGTGCGCCGAGGTGCCGATGGTCTGCTGGGTGTTGTGCACCGTGATCGGCTTGGTGAAGGTGTCGGCGAGCACCGCGATCTTCTTGAACTCGGTGATCCCGCCGCACTTGATGACGTCGGGCTGCAGGATGTCGACGCGGCCCTGCAGGATCAGGTCGCGGAACTGCCAGATGCTGTACTCCTGTTCGCCGGCTGCGATCGGGATGTCGACCGCGTCGGCGAGCCGTCCGTAGGCCGCGTAGTCGTGGGCGGCCAGCGGCTCCTCGAAATGCCACACGCCGAGGTCCTCCAGCGCGTGCGCGAGTTTGATGGCGGTGTGCTCGTAGTAGGCGTTGTTGACGTCGACCAGGATCGGGAAGTCGTCGCCGACCAGCGCCCGTACGGCGGTCACCGTCGCGATGGTCTGGTCGAAGCCGTCGTCGTGCATCCACGGCGTCGAGGAGTGGATCTTGTAACCGTGGAAGCCCTTCTCCTGGAAGGACTGGGCGCGCTCGGCCTCCTCCTGCGGCGACATGCTGCGCGACATCGAGCTGGCGTAGACCTTGGCGCTCTGCCGGTACTTGCCGCCGAGCAGCTTGTAGACCGGCAGGCCGGCGGCCTTGCCGAGCAGGTCCCACAGCGCGATGTCGATGCCGGCGATCGCGTTCAGCTGGGCGCCGGCCGGGCCGAGCTTGTACGGCTTGGTGTACAGCCGCCGCCACAGTCGCTCCAGGTCGGTGGCCTCCTCGCCGACCAGCAGTGGGGCGAGCGCCTGCTCGACCACGCTGTGGGTGACATGGGCATTCATCGGGCTGACCTCGCCGACGCCGACCAGGCCCTCGTCGGTGTGCACCTTCAGGATGTGCAGCTTGTCGAGCAGGATGATCGATTCGATCCGGGTGATCCGCATGCTTAACCTTTCAGGCCGGACATGGTGATGCCTTGGACGAAGTACTTCTGCGCGAGCAGGAACAGCAGCAGCGGCGGCAGGATCGTCAGCGTCGCGGCCGCCATCATCAGGTTGGTCTGGGTGAAGTACTCGCCCTTGAACAGCGCGAGCGCGATCGGCATCGTCTGCAACCGCGTCGAGTTCAGGAAGATCAGCGGCCCGAACAGGTCGTTCCACGAGCCCATGAAGGTGAGCGCTCCGACCGCGGCCAGGGCCGGTTTCACCTGCGGCAGCATGATCCGCCAGAAGGTGCCGAAGACGGACGCGCCGTCGAGCTTGGCCGCCTCTTCCAGCTCCACCGGGACCCCGCGGAACGCCTGCCGGAGCAGGAATGTGCCGAACACCGGGGTCAGCACGTTCGGGATCCACAGCGGGTAGTGGGTGTCGATCCAGCCCAGCTCCCGGAACAGCATGTACTGCGGGACCAGGTAGACCATGCTCGGGATCATTGCCGTGGACAACAACAGGGCGAAGGCCAGGTTCTTGAAGACGAAGTTCAGCCGGGCGAAGCCGTAGCCGGCCAGCGAGGCGAACAGCAGCAGGAACCCGACGTTCAGCGCGGCGAGCTTGACGCTGTTCAGGAAGAACGGCAGCAGCCCGTCGCCGGCCTGGGAGTAGTTGGCCCACTGGAACGACGACGGGACGAACGTCGGCGGCGACTGCAGGACCTCGTTCTCCGGCTTGAGCGACGCGCTCACCATCCACAGCAGCGGCATCGCGAACACGACCGCGAAGAACAGCAGGACGGCGAAGACCACGACCCGGCGCGGCAGGTGCCGAGGAGCCTTGTTCGGCTGCAGGACTTCAGTTGTCATAGTGCACCCACCGTTTCTCCAGCTTCCACTGGATCGCGGTGACGAGGCCGACGATGACGAACAGCACCCAGCCCATCGCGGAGGCGTAGCCCAGCCGGCCGTGCCCGAAGGCCGCCTCGTAGATGTGGAAGATGAACACCGAGGTGGCGTTGTTCGGCCCACCGGACGTCATCACGTAGATGATCCCGAACACCTGGAACGAGGTGATGAACTGCGTGATGCTGAGGAAGAACAGGCTCGGCGTCAGCAGCGGGACGACCACCGCCCAGAACCTCCGCCAGGCCGACGCGCCGTCCATCGTGGCCGCCTCGAGCAGCGAGCTGTCGATGCTCTGCAGCCCAGCCAGCAGGATCACCATCGGGTAGCCGACGCCCTGCCAGATCGCGACGATGATCACCGCGATCAGCGCGGTCTTGGTGTCGGACAGCCAGGCCGGCCCGTCGATCCCGATCGTCTTCAGCGTCGCGTTGAACAACCCGTTGTCCGGGTCGTAGAGCCAGAACCAGACGAACCCGATCGCGACCACGTTCGTGACCGCCGGCGAGTAGTACAGCGTCCGGAAGACGCCGATGCCCTTCACCTTCTGGTTGCACAGCACCGCCAGGCCGAGCCCGATCAGGATGGTCAGCACGACCACGACCACGGTGAAGATCACCGTGTTGCGCAAGGACGGGTAGAACGTGTCGTCGGCGGTGAACAACTCGCGGTAGTTGCCCAGACCAAGGAACTCCGGCGTGTTCAGCCCGGACCAGTTGGTCAGCGACACCACCAGGGAGGCCGCGACCGGCGCCAACTGGAAGAACAGCACCCCGACGATCACCGGACCGACGAACAGCCAGCCGGCCAGGTTCTGCCGCTTCGGCTTGACCTTGGCCCGCTTGCGGGCGGGCGGCTCCCCCTCGACGTCCGGCGGTTTCAGGGTCTGGAGTACGGCGTTGGCCATCGCCTCACACCTCGATCCCGACGTACTTCTCCTCGAGGAACTCGAGGATGCCTTCGGAGCTGCCCTCGCGGCCCAGGCCGGACTGTTTCGTGCCCCCGAACGGCGCGGCCGGATCGCTCAGCACGCCCCTGTTGACCGCGACCATGCCGGCGTCGATCCGTTGCGCGACCCCGAGAGCCTGCGCCGGGTCGCCGTACACGTAGGCGATCAAGCCGTAGATGGTGTCGTTGGCCATCGTCACCGCGTCCTCGACGTCGGTGTAACCGACGATCGCCACGACCGGGCCGAAGATCTCCGTCCGGTTGATCTCGCTGCCGTGCCGGACGTCGGTCAGCACCGTCGGCGGGTAGAAGGCGCCGGCCGGCGGTGTCCCGCCGCCCAGCGTCAGGGTCGCGCCGTCGGCGACCGCCCGATCGACGAGACCGGCCACCTTGTCGCGCTCCTCCGGCGACACCAGGGCGCCGAGATCGTTCGACCGGTCGACCCCCGGGCCCATCGTGACGGCCTTCATTGCCGCGGTGATCCGGGTGCTGAACTCGTCGACGAGGGACTCGTGGACGTAAAACCGGTTGGCCGCCGTACAGGCCGACCCGCCGTTGCGCATCTTCGCGACCATCGCGCCCTCGATCGCCGCATCCAGGTCCGCACCGGGCAGGACCACGAACGGCGCGTTCCCGCCGAGCTCCATGGACGAGCTGAGCACCTGGTCGGCGGCCTCCCGCAGCAGCAGTCGACCGACTTCCGTCGACCCGGTGAACGACAACTTCCGTACGGCGGGGTGGTGCAGCATCGCGCTCACCGCCGGTCCGGCGGGCGTCGGGGTCACCAGGTTGACGACCCCGGCCGGGACGCCGGCGCGGTGCAGAACGTCGACGACGTAGGCGGCGGTGAGCGGCGTCTGCGTCGCCGGCTTCAGCACCACCGAGCAGCCCGCCGCCAGCGCCGGCGCAATCTTGCGGGTCGCCATCGCCGCCGGGAAGTTCCACGGCGTGATCAGCACCGCCACCCCGACCGGGTCGCGCCGGACGACGATCGTCTTGTCACCCGACGGCGAGAGCCGGAAGTCGCCGCCGATCCGGACCGCCTCCTCGGCGAACCAGCGGAAGAACTCGGCGGCATAGGCGGCCTCTCCGAGCGCGTCGGCGTACGCCTTGCCGTTCTCGGCGACGATCAGGCCGGCGAGCGTGTCGCGCTCGGCGGTCAGCAGCTCGAAACAGGTCCGGAGGATCTCGGAACGCCGACGCGGTGGCGTCGCCGACCAGCCGGCCAGCGCGTCGGCCGCCGCGTCGACAGCGGCCAGGCAGTCTGCCTCGGTGGCCGCGGCGAACCGGGCCAGCTCGGACCCGTCGGCCGGGTCGTTGACGGCGAACCGCCGGCCGTCGGCGGCCGGCCGCCACTGACCGCCGATGAACAGATCGTGCGGAGTGATCATCTGGTGTGCTCCCAACACCTGGTCAGAACGGGTTGCTTCGGTCGCCGGTGAACGCGGCACGGGTGATCTCGTAGAGCGCGCCGGCGTCCAGCGGACGCGGGTTGTTGGCGACCAGCCGGGCCGACTTCAGGCCCAGCTCCGCGACGTAGGACAGCTGGTCCTCGGCCAGTCCGAGCTCCGCGAGCGTCGGCGGGATGCCGATCCGGTCCAGGAGCCGGTCGACGGCCTCGATGCCGGCGAGCGCCTGGGCTTCGGCGTCCCCCGTGGCCGGTACGCCGAAGATCGTGGCGATCTCGCCGAACTCCTGCACCCGCGCGGGTGCGTTGTAGCGCATCACGTACGGCAGGAGTACGCCGACGCCGAGACCGTGCGCGGTGTGGGTCAGAGCGCCGAGCGGGTACTGCAAGGCGTGCGCGGCGGCGGTCCCGGCCACGCCGAGGGCGTAGCCGCCGGCGTTCGCGGCCAGCATCACGTCGGAACGGGCATGCTCGTCGTCCGGATGCTCGAACGCCTCCGGGAGCGCGCGGGCCAGCAGACCGAGTCCCCAGCGCGCGTACGAGTCGCTGATCACGTTCTTGCCGATGAAGACCCGGCCCTCGCCGACCGCCGCCGGCGGCCGCTGGATCGCGGTGAACGACTCGACCAGGTGAGACAGCGCGTCCGCCCCGGCGCTCGCGGTCAGCCCGGGCGGGCAGCTGTAGGTCAGCTCCGGATCGCAGATCGCCACCGACGGGATCAGGTGCGGCGAGGAGATCCCGGCCTTCAGCTCCCGCCGGCTGTCGCTGAGCACGCACACCGGCGTCACCTCGGACCCGGTTCCGCCGGTCGTCGGTACGGCGATGATCGGCAGCACCGGACCGGGTACGGCGTTCTCCCCGTAGTACCGGTCGATCGGACCGCCGTGGCTGAGCAGCAGCGCGACGGCCTTGGCCAGGTCGAGGCAGCTGCCGCCGCCGATCCCGATCACCACGTCGATCCCGGCGTACTCCATCGCGTCGAAGCAGGCGTCGATGTCGGACATCGGCAGCTCGGGCGCGGTGTCCCGCCAGAGCTTCACGGTGATCCCGTGGTCCTCGAGGTCGGTGACCATCGCGGCGAACACGTTCGATTCGGCGAGCCGGCCGTCGGTGCAGACGAGCGCCGTACTCCCGTACTCCGCGGCGTGCCGGCCGAGGAGCGCGCGCTGCCCGGCGCCGAAGACGACCGTGCGCGGTGCTCGCTGAACGCCGAAGCCGGCGGTGGTGATCGCGGGACTCCCGGATGGGCTTGCGGTTGTCGTCATCTGGTCAGTCCTTGTCCGGTCGAGGGGCGGGTCATTCGGCCAGCGCTGCTTCCCGGCGTACGGCGTCGAGCGCGGTCAGCTCACGCCACAGGTCGTCGGCGATCTCGATGCCGTTGGCAACCGACTCCTGCCGGCGGGCCCGGGCGCCGTCGCCGGGCACCGCGACCGGATGGGCCGGATCGGCCGGCCGGCTACCGCGGACCTGGTCGAGGTAGCCCGAGACGGAGTGCCCGCCGCCGCTGAGCAGGATGAACACGTCGCCCTTGTTGCTCAACCGGTCGTCGTCCAGCGTCCCGCCGACCGCCGTTCCGTAGGCGGCACCGGTCAGGAACGTGACCATCGCGCCCAGCCCGAGCCCCAGGCCGTAGCCCTTCGGGCCGCCGAACGGCGCGATGGACCCGGACTTGGCCGCGACCGGATCAACAGTCGGATGGCCGGCCGCGTCCAGCGCCCAGCCGGCTTCCAGCGGCACACCGCGCAGCGCGTGGTCGTGGACCTTGCCCATCGAGATCTGCGAGGTCGCCATGTCGAGCACCAGCGGGTGCGGCTGGGCCGGGACGCCGAGTGCGAGCGGATTCGTGCCGAGCATGGCCTCGGTGCCGCCCCATGGGTGCACCAGCGCCTCGCTCGTCGTCACGCCGAGGCAGACCAGGCCGCGTTCGGCCATCCGGCCGGCGTAGTAGCCGAGCATGCCGAGGTGGTTGTTGTTCGTGATCGAGCAGACGGCGACGCCGTGCCGCTCGGCAGCCGGGACGATCGCTTCGAGGGCGTGGAGCGCGACCACCGGACCGAGCCCCTGCTCGCCGTCGACGGACAGGTAGCACGGGCTGAGCCAGTCGTGCTTGCCGGTGTTCGTGGGGCTTGCGGTGCCGTTGGCCAGCCGGCGCAGGATCCTCGGCAGCCGGAGCAGGCCGTGCGAGGGCACGCCCTTCGCCTCGGCGACGAGGAGCAGCTCGGCCTGCCGGACGGCCGCCGGGCCGGGCACGCCCGCGGTGATCAGGAGTCGTTCGGCCAGTGACTGTGCGGTTGCGAGGTCAGTGTGCACGTCGGCCATCCCAGGGGTGGAGGCGATGAATTCGTATACATCGGGGCGGTTCCTGGGAGGCTAGATCAGATCGGATACGATTTGCAATGGTTGGTGTATACGAATTCACAGATTCGATCGCGATCCGAGGGAAGCCCATGAGCGAGCGTGCCATCGAGCGTGTGTCCGACCGTCCCGGCCGGGCGCGGATGAGTGACGTCGTCTACGAGCAGTTGCAGACGCTCCTGCTGGACGGCGCGATCCAGCCCGGCGAGCGGATCCGGGTGGACGTCATCAGCCGCCAGCTCGGCGTCTCCCAGACCCCGGTCCGCGAATCGCTGAACCGGCTCGAGGCCGAGGACCTGGTCACCAAGACACATCTGATCGGATATTCCGCCAGCCCCAAGCTGACCCCGGAACGGTTCGAGGATCTGTTCGAGGCCCGGTTCCTGATCGAGCCGTACTGCTCGGGCCTGGCCGCCGGCCGGCACCAGCGGGTCGAGATCGAGCGGATCGCCGGGATCGCCGCCGAGATGCGGGCCCGCCACCAGGCCGGGGCGATGTCGTACGGCGCCTTCGCCCGCAAGGACGCCGAGTTCCACGAGGCCATCATCGGTGCGACCGGGAACAGCTACTTCGCGGAGATCTTCGCCAAGCTGCACTGCCACCTGCAGCTGTTCCGGCTGCTGCGCGACTCCCAGGTGACCGAGAAGGCGCTCGACGAGCACGACCTGCTCGTCACCGCGATCCGGCGCCGTGACACCGAGGCGGCCGACGCCGCCATGCACGCGCACCTGACCGCGTCCCGCGGCCGGTTGCGCTCTGCCTTCGAAGAGGCCTGATCAGCGCTCCGGGCCGGGGACGGACAGCGGGTCGAAGCCGTAGGGAAGCTCCAGGCGGTGCGCTCGCATCAGCTCGGCGTCGCCGAGCAGGTCCCGGGTCTTGCCGTCGGCCACGATCCGGCCGCCGTCCATCAGCAGGCTGCGCTCGCACAGCTGCAGCGCGTACGGCAGGTCGTGCGTGATCATCAGCAGCGTCACGTCGAGCCCGGCCAGGATGTCGGACAGCTCCCGCCGGGCGGCCGGGTCCAGGTTGCTCGACGGCTCGTCGAGCACGAGCACCTCCGGGCGCATCGCGAGTACCGTCGCGACCGCAACCCGGCGACGCTGGCCGAAAGACAGGTGATGCGGCGCCAGGTCCGCGTGGTCCTGCATCCCGACCTGGACCAACGCCTCGTGCACCCGGTCGTCGAGTTCGGACCCGCGCAGGCCGAGGTTCGCCGGCCCGAACGCGACGTCGTCCCGGACGGTCGGCATGAACAACTGGTCGTCGGGATCCTGGAACACCAGCCCGACCTTCCGCCGTACCTCGGGAAGGTGCTCGCGGTGCAGGCCGGTGCCGCCGATCTGGATCCGTCCGCTCCCGGTCCCGCCGGCCACCGAGCCGAGGATGCCGTTGAGATGCAGCACGAGGGTCGTCTTGCCGGCGCCGTTCGGCCCGAGCAGCGCGACCCGCTCCCCCGGCTGCACGGTGAAGTCGACGCCGAACAGCGCCTGCCTCCCGTCGGGGTAGGCGAAGACGAGACGCTCGACCTGTATCGCGGGACCGCTCACAAGCCACTCACCCTAACCGCCACCGCGACGAGTACGGCGGCCAGGGAGATCGTCAGCCCCTCGAGCCACTGCGCCGAGGTGGCACCCTGGTCGCTCAACGTCGGCATCCGCCCGGTGTAGCCGCGCGAGCGCATCGCCAGGTGGACTCGCTCGCCGCGCTCGAAGCTGCGGACGAACAATGCGCCCACTCCCCCGGCGACCGCCTTCAGATGACCGGCCCGGCCGCCGGTGTACCCACGTGACTCCCGGGCTATCCGCATCCGCTGCAGGTCGTCGGACACGACGCTCAGGTAGCGGATCATGAACGACAAGATCGCCACCAGCGTCGACGGCAGCCGCAACCGTTCGAGCCCGGCCAGCAGGTCCCGCGGCGCGGTCGTCGCCGACAACAGGATCGCCGCGACCACCCCGAGCGTGCCCTTCGCCAAGACATTCCAGGCCCCGAGTACGCCGGACTGCGACAACTCCAGCCCGAGTACGTCGATCTGCGGCCCGGTCGCCACGAACGGCAGCACCAGCGCGAACACGATGAACGGCGTCTCCACGGCCAGCCGGCGAGACACCACCAGCCCAGGCAGTCTCGCGACGAACACGGCGGCCACGAGCATCCCGGCGTACAGACCGAAGGCCCAGAAGGCATGCGCCGGCGTGGAGACGACGGCGAGGACGAAGACGAACAGCGCGACGATCTTCACCTGGGCCGGGATGCGATGCACCCGGCTGTCCACCGCTACGAGAAGACCGTCACCGTTCACGAAGCTCTACTCGACCGCAGGGACGCGAGCTTGGCGATCGCCAGGCCGACGACGATGGTGACCAGGACGCCGATGATGCCGGCCAGCGCGCCGGAGACCTCCGCGTTGCCGATCCCGCTGACGCCGTAGTCGGCCAGCGGGCTGCCCGCGACCGCGGAGTCCTTGGCTGCGCTGTCGAAGCCGAGCTTGGCGCCGACGAACTCCAGTCCGTCCGGGTGCGCGCTCGCGAACAGGCTCAGACCACCGGCCACGAGCAGCGTCACCGCGACGCCGACCCCGAGCGTCCGCCCGGCCGGCTTGGCCGCGACCGGCTTGTCCGGCGACACCGTGGACGTGTTGCCGTCGGCGTCGACAAGCACGAGGTCCTTCTGCAGGTGGCGAGCGGCGTACACCAGGTCCGGCCGGGTCGCGACGACTGCACTCAGAACCGCAGCCGTGATGACCGCCTCGCCGATCCCGACCAGAATGTGCCAGCCGACCATCGCGGTCGCGAGCTTCCCGAGCGGAATGTCGACCGCGCCGCCGATCGCGTACAGCCCGGTGAACGCGAGCGCGGCCACCGGGACCGACACGAGCGCGCCGACGGTCGCCGCCGGCACGACGCTGCCGACCTTCCGCGGCAGTACCCGCAGCACCGCGCGGGTCAGGAAGTAGCCGACCAGCACGGTGATGATGCCCATCAGCGTGATGTTGGTGCCGAGCGCGGTCAGGCCGCCGTCGGCGAACAGCAACCCCTGGACCAGCAGCACCGTCGACATCACGAGTACGGCGCTCCACGGCCCGACCAACGCGGCCGCCAGCGCGCCACCCAGCAGGTGCCCGCTGGTCCCGGCGCCGACCGGGAAGTTCACCATCTGCACCGCGAACACGAACGCCGCGGTCAGCCCGGCCAGCGCCGGGCCGGCCTCGCGGATCTCCCGGTTGGCCCGTTGCAGGCTGAAGCCGACGGCGCCGGCGGCGATCAGGCCGGTCGCGATCGAGGTCGGTGCGTCGAAGAAGCCATCAGGAACGTGCACCCCGACATTGTTGATCTATTTGCGACCCGATCGCAACAACGTCTCACAAAGTCTTCAGCGCGTCCCCGATCGCGCGGTGGAATGTCGGGTATGCGTAGATCATCTGTTGCAGAGTGTGAACGGGAACCGCCGCATGGACCGCGACCGCGAGGGCGCCGAGCACCTCGCCGCCGGTCGGTCCGGCGCTGGTCGCACCGACCAGCACCCCGCGCCCGTTGTCGACGACCAGCTTGATGAAGCCGTCGTTGCCCGGCTTGTGGATGAAACCCCGCGACGAGTACGGCAGCTGAGACGACCCGATCTTCACGTCGAGGCCGGCGTCGCGCGCCTGCTTCTCGGTCATCCCGACCGCGCCGATCTCCGGGTCGGTGAAGGTCACCCGCGGCATCGCGTGGTAGCTCGCCACCGGCGCGCCCTTGCTGCCGAGGATGTCGTGCACCGCGATGTTGGCCTGGTACATCGCGTTGTGGGTGAACGCGCCGACGCCGGTCACGTCGCCGACCGCCCAGACGCCGTCGCCGGCCCGGACGTGCTCGTCCACCTCGACCCGCCGGACGCCGGGATCGATGCCGACCTGGTCGAGGCCGAGGCCCTTCACGTCCACCCGGCGGCCCGTTGCCACGAGCAACTTCTCGCCGGTGACCGTGGTGCCGTCGTCCAGGGTGACGGTGAAGCCGTCGCCGTCGTGGGAGATCTGCTTGGCCGGCGTGCCGGTGTGGAAGGTGACGCCGTCGCGCTCGAGCACTTCCCGGGCCAGGTCACTCGACTCGGGCTCCTCCATCGCGAGCACCCGGTCGGCCGCCTCGACGACCTTCACCTCGACGCCGAACCGGGCGAACACCTGGGTGAGCTCGAGCCCGATCGCGCCGCCGCCGAGCACCACGATCGAGGCCGGCAGCGTGTCCGCCTCGATGGCCTCGTGGTTCGTCCAGAACGGGGTGCCGGCCAGGCCGTCGATCGGCGGGACCACCGGGACCGTGCCGGTCGCGATGACGATGCCGCGGGACGCCTCGAACTCCCGGTCGCCCGCCTTCACCGTGCGCGGGCCGGTGATGGTGCCGCGCTCGCGCAGGAACGTGACGCCCTTCTTCACCAGCCGGTCGACCGCGACCTGGTCGTTCCAGGTGTCGGTGGCCTCCTCGCGGATCCGCTTCGCGACCGGAGCCCAGTCGGGCTGCACGGTCGCCGTACCGGCCATGCCGTCGACGCGGCGGGTCTCGGCGAGCAGGTTCGCGGACCGGATCATCATCTTGCTCGGGATGCAGCCCCAGTACGGGCACTCCCCGCCGACCAGCCGTGGGTCGAGACCGACCACGTTCAGCCCTGCTTCCGCCAGCCGGCCGGAGGCCTCCTCGCCGCCGACGCCGAGTCCGATCACGACCACATCCACCTGTTCAGCCATGCCGCCCAATCTCGCAGACAGTCCGGTCCCGGCCAAGGTCAGCCCCGGCGCGTCATCGTGCGGTAAGCATCCGTTCACCGCGGGTGGATAGCGTTTTCGGCGGGAGGGAACGTTGGATTTCTCGGGTCTCGGCGACATCAATCTCGAAACGATCATCGCCGCCATCGCTTTGATCGGTACGGCGGTCGCCTGGCTGGTGGACCGCTACGTCCTGCGGCGCAAACGGCTCGTCTACCGGGTGCAGGTGGACGCCCCGATCGGGGTCTACCCGAGCACCGACAAGGCCCACCGGATGGTCGACGTCGAGGTCCGCCACCAGGGTGCGGTGGTGGAGAACCCGAGCATCGTGCTGCTCCGGCTGGACAACGCCGGCGGGATGGACATCGATCCGCACGACATGCACGAGAAGGTGTCGTTCGCGTTCCCGGACCGCAAGATCGTCGGGCTGAAGGTCACCGAGTCCAAGCCGAAGTCGCTCGGCGAGATGCTGCAGCGCCGGATCGTCCCGGCGAACTACGTCGACACCAGCAAGCTGGTCGTCCCGCGGATCGCGATCAACCGCGGCGACCACTTCAAGTTCCTGCTGGTGCTGTCCGGCACCGGCAAGGGCGTGACGCACTCCGGCTACCTGGCCGGCGGCTCGACCGGTGGCGGCGTCTACCACGAACCCCGGCCGCGCGGGCCGGGTCGCCGTACGTTGCTGTTCGGCGCGATGTCGCTGCTGCTCGTCGGCGCGCTGGTCGCGTTGTTCGTGGTCGACGTCCTGCAGCCGCCGGACAACTGCGCCTCCGGGCAGGTGCGGATCATCGGGTCGACCGCGGTCGAGTCGACCATGCGCGAGGTCCGTACGGCGTACGCGGCCGACTGCACCGACGCCGACATCACGATCGCGGCCAACGGCAGCCGCAGCGGCATCCGCACCCTCGAGGAGACCGGGACGCAGGACGCGGGCGCGGCCGGCAAGCTGATCGCGATGTCCGACGGTACGGCGGAGGACGCGCCGGACCTGTGGGGCGAGCCGGTCGCGGTCGTGGTCTTCGCGGTCGCGGTCAACAGGTCGGCGGACGTGACCGGGCTGACGACCGCGCAGCTTCAAGACGTCTACAGCGGACGGGTGACGAACTGGAAGCAGCTCGGCGGGCGCGACCTGCCGATCCGGATGGTCAGCCGGGTCGGGCCGGACTCCGGTTCGCGGCGGGTGTTCCGGGACAAGGTGCTCGACGGCGACCAGGAGCTCGGGATCTCCTCCGACGACTGCCGCCGCGACGACCCGGCGGCCAAGTTCCACCGTTGCGAGGTCGGCACGACGGAGGAGCTGCTGACCCGGGTGAACGAGATCGACGGCGCGATCGGGTACGCCGAGCTCGGCGGGACCCGGAAGTACCCGGAGATCGCGGTCGCCTCGATCGACGCCGTCGTACCGGATGCGGCGAAGGTGGCGGACGGGACGTACAAGTTCTGGGAAGTCGAGCACGCCTACACCTACAAGACGCCGGCGGCCGACTCGCTCACCGCGGCCTTCCTCGAGTACCTGCGCTCGCCACAGGTGCGGCCGGTGCTGGCGCGGGGTGGGCTCGTCCCGTGCAACGACCTTCCGGGCGGCTTCTGCGGTTAGTGTTTCCGCATGTACGTGATCGCGCACTTGAGTGATCCGCATCTCGACGGCTCCGAGGAGGCGCTGTCCCGGCTGCGCCGGATCACGTCGTACCTGGGCGAGTTCAGCCGGCCGGTGGACGTCGTACTGGTCACCGGGGATCTCGCGGACCACGGGCTGGAGTCCGAGTACGCCGAGCTCGCGGCGGAGCTGCAGTCCGAGATCCCGACGCTGGTGCTGCCCGGCAACCACGACGTGAGTGCACCGCTGCGGACTGGGCTGAAGGCGTACGTCGATATCTCGGGCGACGGGCACCCGGTCCACCAGGTGCGGGAGGTCGGCGCGGCGCGGTTCGTGCTGGTCGACAGCACGGTGCCGGGCGCGGACCACGGCCTGCTGTCGGAGGAGTCGCTGGCTTGGTTGGACGGCGTACTGCGTGAGCCCTTCGACGGACCGGTGTTCGTGGCCTTCCACCATCCGCCGCTGGAGCTGCATCATCCGGTGATGGACCAGTGGATGCTGCAGTCCCGGGAGACGTTCGAGGCGGTGCTGCGAGGCAAGGCCATCACCGCGTTGCTCACCGGCCACGTGCACAACGCGATCGTCACCACCTTCGCCGGTCATCCCGTTCTCGGCGCCCCGGGCATCCGCTCGACGGTGCCACTCCCCTTCGAACCGCCGGCTCCGGACGGCCGCGTCGTCGACACCCGAGCCCATCCCGGCCTGGCCTTGCACGTGCATGTCCCGGGCGAGCCGCTGCAGACCGTGTACAGGTACCCGGCGTGATGTTCGTACTCAAACCAGTTGGTCGAGTCGAGTCGGTGCTCCGGACTCGCGACGAAGCCCCGCGTCAGCCGGACGAAGGCGCGCCCAGCGCGTGGCTGGTGTTCGACGAGTCCGTCCGGGACGCGCTGCGCGACCTGGCCGTCGGCGACGAGATCATCGTCATCACCTGGTTCGACCGGGCCGATCGGGACGTGCTCGCGGTACATCCGCGCAGCGACGACACCCGTCCGCAGACCGGCGTCTTCAGCACCCGCTCCCCCGACCGGCCGAACCCGCTCGGCCTGCACCAGGTCACCATCGTCGCGACCGACGGCCTGCGCCTGCAGGTCGACCGGCTCGAAGCCCTCGACGGCACGCCCGTCGTCGACGTGAAACCGGTGCTGCGCGAGGTCTCCGAACGGTAGTTGACCTCAAGTTTTGTTGAGGTTCGAGACTGTCGGGCGTGACATCAACCAAGGATGAGGTTTGCCGCGCCGGCCGGCGCGAGTGGATGGGGTTGGCGGTGCTTGCACTGCCCGCGCTGCTCGCCTCGCTCGAGCTGACCGTGACCCATTTGGCACTGCCGTCGATCGCAGCCGATCTGCGGCCGAGTGGCTCCGAACTGCTGTGGATCGTGGACATCTACGCGTTCCTGCTGGCCGGCTCGCTGGTCACGATGGGCGCGTGGGGCGACCGCATCGGACGCCGCCGGCTGCTGCTCGGCGGTGCAGCCGTGTACGGCGTCGCGTCGGTGCTGGCGGCGTACTCGGTCAGTCCCGCGATGCTGATCGGCACGCGTGCCTTGATGGGGATCGCGGGGTCGACGCTGATGCCGTCGGTCGTCTCGCTGGTCGCATCGATGTTCAAGGACGCCCGGCAACGCGGGGTCGCGATCGGCATCGTGGTCGCGAGCGTGTCCGGCGGTACGGCGATCGGTCCGCTGGTCGGAGGGTGGTTGCTCGACAACTTCTGGTGGGGCTCGGTGTTCCTGGTCGGCGTACCGGTGATGGCGGCCTTGCTGGTCGTCGGACCGCGCTTGCTGCCCGAGTACAAGGCACCGGGTGGCAAGCGGCTCGATCTGTCGAGTGCGGTGCTGTCGATGGCCGCTGTGCTGCCGATGGTCTACGGCCTGAAGCACATCGCGGCGGACGGGTTCGCCTGGCGGTGGGTCGCGGTGATCGCGGCCGGCGTCGTGCTCGGCGGGGTGTTCGTCCGGCGGCAGCGGCGGCTGGACGATCCGATGCTCGACCTCGGCCTGTTCACCAGCCGCGCGTTCAGCGCGTCGGCGATCGCTCTGGCGCTGGCGATCTTCGTGCTCTGGGGCGTCAACTACGCGATCGCCCAGCTCCTCCAGCTCGCCCACGGACTCGACCCGCTCGAGGCGGGCCTGTGGACGGCGCCCTCCGCGGCCGGCACCATCGCCGGCTCGCTGCTCGCGCCACGCCTGGCCAACCGCTTCGGCCCCGGCCGGGTGATCGCCGTGGGACTCCTGCTCGCCGTCGCCGGTTTCGTCGTCCTCACCCAGATCGGCCCGCTCGGCGTCCTCGTCACCGGCTCGATCATCATCTCGGCCGGCCTCGCCCCCACCATGGCGCTGGCCACGAACCTCATGATCGGCGCCTCCCCCGAAGAACGGGCCGGCGGCGCGGCCGCGATCTCATCCACCGCACCCCAACTCGGCGGCGCCCTCGGCATCGCCCTCCTCGGCAGCTTGATCACGGCCGTCTACCGCAATCAGCTCGGCCACGAAGCCGAGCTGACCCGAGAAGCCCTGACCTCCCCCACCGCCCGCGAAGCCTTCACCACCGGCTTCCACGTGTCGGCGACTGTCAGCGCCGTACTCCTACTCCTCACCGCCCTCGGCGCGGCGAGGTTCCTGCGGCGCTGACAGCCGGCCGCGGATGTACAGGAGTTGGGCGACCTCGCGCCAGACCGGGGTGTCCTGGGGTGGTTCGCGGAACTGGTCGATGGTGAAGCCGGCTGCGGTGAGCGTGTTGACGTAGGTGCTGAGGGTTCGGTGGTAGGCGCCGACCGGCAGCGCGTTGCGGTGGGCGCCTGGGCCGTCCCAGTAGCCCTCGACGTAGTACTTGCCGATCGTTCGGCGGACGCTCTGGTCGACGTGGTCGACGAGCTCGCCGGCGGCCGGGGTCTTGAAGCACGGGTGGGTGATCGACACGACGAACCAACCGCCTGGGCGGAGGACGCGCGCCATGGAGTGCAGCGCGCGGTCCAGGTCCGGGATGTCCATCAGCGCCATGTAGCAGACGACGCCGTCGAAGGAGTCGGTCGCGACGCCGTCCAGGGTGTGCGCGTCGCCCTGCTGGTACGAGATGCCCAGCGGCGCGGTCTCCTCGTGCGCGCGGGCCTTCTCGAGCAGCTTCTCCGACAGGTCTACCGCGGTGACGGCCGCCCCCTGAGCGGCCAGGTAGCGGGCCTCACGTCCTTGACCGCAGGCGACGACGCACACCGTCCGACCGGTCACGTCGCCGACCAGCTCGGCGAAGGTCGGATCGTCGAGGGCGGCCCCCGCTCCGACCCACTCGTCGTAGTCGGCGGCCACGTCGTCGTACCTGGGTTTCATGCAGGTCCCACGAACGACCACCACCCGGCGGTTCCCGTTCTGCTGCTAGGAGACGGCCGGCTTCCCGAACTCCCAGTGCCACGGCTCCTCCCGCGAGCCGCCCTGGTCGGCCCACGACGGGTGCACCCAGCCGTACTGCGAGGCGTGCCGCTTCATCCACTGGTACTGCGCCGTGCCGAACCGATCCACGCCGCCACAGAGGTCGACTGCGACACCCCACCCGTGGTTGGACGTGCCAGGCAGGGCAGCCAGAGACGGCTTGCGGGCGTAGAGGCTGACCTGGGAGGAGTACGAGCGGTAGGAGTCCGTGATGCACAGCGTCTTGCCGAACTGGGCACGGTAGGCCCGAGCCAGCTGCAGGTACGCCGCTGCGGCGTCGCAGCGCAGCATGTGACCGGAGCCCAGCCCACACAGCTTGCTCGCCGGGATCATGCCGTTGCTGTAGCCGCCCCAGCCGATCGTGGCGCTACCGGTCGCGAGGAACGGCATCGGGTTCACCGGGTCGCCACCGAGGCGGACCTCGAAGTGCAGGTGCGGGCCGGTCGAGTTCCCCTCCGAGCCCACAGCGCCGATCCGCTGCCCGGCGGTGACCTGCGCGCCGTCGGCCACGTCGATCGAGCTCAGGTGCGCGTACAGCGTCTCCAGCCCGTTGCCGTGGTCGATCCGCACGAGGTTGCCCGCCCAGGCCGGGTGCTCGACCCGGACCGTTCCTGACGTCACCGCGCGCACCGGGGTCCCGACAGCGGCCGGGAAGTCCTGGCCGGTGTGGTAGCCGGTTGTCCACAGCGCCCCGGCCTGACCGAACGACGTACCGATCTCGTACGTCCCGTCGGCCAGCGGCCACGTCCAGTCGCCGGAGCCGACGTTGTACGACGTCGCGGTGTTGCCGCACCGGAACGCGTAGGCCTCGGAGGTCGCGACCGGGGCGACCTGAGGCTTGGCCGGCGGGCCGAGGGTCGGGCGCAGGGCGGCGTACAGGTTGTCCGGGACCCGGGTGACGACGACCGAGCCCCTGGCCTCGTCGGCGGCGATCATCTCGCCGTTGTCGAGGGCGACCCCGATGTGGACCAGGCCGAGCGACTTGCTGCCCATCACGAGCAGATCGCCGGGCTGGACCTGAGACGCCTTGACGGCCTGGTAGTTCGGGTAGACCTTGCCGACCAGGTTCGGCAGGGTCGTGTACGGCTGCCACGCGACCCGGGCGGCACCGAGGCAGCCGTACTTGTCCGGGCCGGTCGCGGCGACGCCGTACGGCTTCCCGAGCAGGCTGAACGCCTGGTTCACCGCCCGGATCGTCTCGGCCGACAACACCTTGATCGTCCGTGTGCCCTGGACCACAGCGGCCGCGCCGGCGACCGGAGCACCAGCGGCCGTCAGCGGCTGCAGGCCGGCCGGCAGCTTGGCCGGGTTCTTCAGTACGGCGGCAGCCGGCGGCTTGATCTTGGACGTCGCCAGCTCGGTCAGGTACGCCTGCCAGCGCGCCAGCGCCTGCTGGTTCCGGGCGAGCTGCAGCTGCTTCGACAACTCGGACGCGCCGTCCAGATCGGCGTACTGGCTCTCGGCCATCAGCGCGGAGTCGGCCGCCTTCTGCTGCACCTCCTGCGCGAGCTGCTTGGCCTTGGCGGCGGCCTCGTTGGCGGCGGCACGCTTGCTGGTCGCCTCGGCCTTCGCCTTGCCTGCCTCGTTCTCGGCCGTCATCGCGGTCTGGTACTGCGTGACCTGCGTGCTGCCGAGCTGCTGGATCGCGGTCTGCCGGTCGGCGATCTCCTGCAGGTTCTCCGCGACCGGGGCGAGCGACCACAGCATTGACTCCGCGCCGAGCACGGTCGGGATGCCGGTCTGGTACGCCTGCGCGGTCAGCAGCCCGAGCCGGCGGCGCTCCTCGTCCGCCTTGCCCTTCGACGCGGTCGCCGACGTCTCCGCGGCCTTCGCCGCGGCCTCGGCGGTCTGGGCGGCCTTCAGCGCGGTCGTGTAGGCGATCGTCGCCTTCGCGAAGTCGGCCTGGACGGCGGCCGCCTCGGCCTGGAGCTGCTCGAGCGACTTGTTCACGTCCGTGACCGACGCCGGCGGCGGAGGCGTGGGGGTGTTGTCGGCGTACGCGGGCACCGCGAACACCGCGAGCAGTGTGCCGAGCGCCGCGAACCGCAGCCCCCGACGGCTCCCCACAACCATCAGGCCCCCATCCTCGTATGCCTCACGCGCGCAGAGGGTAGCGGCCCCGCGCCAACCCAGCCTAGGCGGCGATCGGCCCACGCGAAAGTCCACTCACGGGCTGTGACGACCATCCACCGGTCGGGACGGCTGGCGCGACCTACTAAAGTTCACTTCATGGCCTCGCACTTTGACGTTGTTGTCCTCGGCGCAGGTCCGGGTGGGTACGTCGCGGCGATCCGCGCCGCCCAGCTCGGGCTCAAGACCGCCATCATCGAGAAGAAGTACTGGGGCGGTGTCTGCCTGAACGTGGGCTGCATCCCGTCCAAGGCGCTGCTGCGCAACGCCGAGCTCGCGCACATCTTCCGCGCGGACGCCAAGACCTTCGGCATCAGCGGCGAGGTCAGCTTCGACTTCCCGACCGCGGTCCAGCGCAGCCGCAAGGTCGCCGACGGCCGGGTCAAGGGCGTCCACTTCCTGATGAAGAAGAACAACATCACCGAGTTCGACGGCTGGGGCAGCTTCGTCGACGCGAACACCCTCGACGTCAGCCTGAACGGCGGCAGCTCCGAGACCGTCACCTTCGACCACTGCATCATCGCCACCGGCGCCACCACCAAGCTTCTCCCCGGCACCCAGCTGAGCGGGCGGGTGGTGACCTACGAGGAGCAGATCCTCACCGAGGAGCTGCCGGGCTCGATCATCGTCGCCGGCGCCGGCGCGATCGGCGTCGAGTTCGCCTACGTGCTGGCCAACTACGGCGTGAAGGTCACCATCGTCGAGTTCCTGGACCGGATGGTGCCGCTCGAGGACGCCGAGGTGTCCAAGGAGCTGGCCAGGGCCTACAAGAAGCTCGGCGTCGACGTGCTCACCTCCACCCGGGTCGACGCGATCGACGACTCCGGCGACACGGTGAAGGTCACCGTCACCGGCAAGGACGGCAGCCAGCAGACGCTGGAGGCCGACAAGGTGCTGCAGGCGATCGGCTTCCAGCCGCGCGTGGACGGCTACGGCCTGGACAAGATCGGCGTCAAGCTGACCGAGCGCGGCGCGATCGAGGCCGACGGCTTCCTGCGCACCAACGTGCCGAACATCTTCGCCATCGGCGACGTGAACGCGAAGCTGATGCTCGCGCACGCGGCCGAGGCCCAGGGCGTGATCGCGGCCGAGACCATCGCCGGCGTCGAGACGATGGAGCTCGACCACGTGATGATCCCGCGCGCCACCTTCTGCCAGCCGCAGGTGGCCAGCTTCGGCTACACCGAGGAGCAGGCCCGGGAGAAGGGGTACGACGTCAAGGTCGCCAAGTTCCCGTTCACCGCGAACGGCAAGGCGCACGGCCTCGGCGACCCGACCGGCTTCGTCAAGGTGATCAGCGACGCCAAGTACGGCGAGCTGCTCGGCGCGCACCTGATCGGTCCCGAGGTCACCGAGCTGCTGCCCGAGCTGACCCTGGCCCAGAAGTGGGACCTGACCACCAAGGAGCTGGCCCGCAACGTGCACGCCCACCCGACCCTGAGCGAGGCGCTGCAGGAGGCCTTCCACGGTCTCGAAGGGCACATGATCAACTTCTGACCCACCGGCACCGTCCGACGGCAGATCCCGCACGGGGGTCTGCCGTCGTTTCGTTACCGCGTCCGGCGTGGGATTGTCTGACCCCTCACGTACGCTTGGGCTCGTGGCCGAGAAGAGGGGTCCCGACCGCACTGATCACAACATCACGCTGGACGCTCAGGACGACCGGTGGGAGTGGCGGCGGCGGATACGGGCGGATCCGAAGAAGCACCTGATCTACCGGATCGGTGTGGGTGTGGTGGGCGGGGTGCTGATCATTGCGGCGCCGTTGACCGGGTGGCTGCCCGGGCCCGGCGGCATCCCGTTGTTCATCGCGGGTCTGGCGATCCTGGCCAGCGAGTTCGAGTGGGCGCAGCGCCTGCTCTACCGGGTGAAGGACTGGGTCAAGGACCTCACCGCCTGGACCGGCAAGCAGCCGGGCTGGCTGAAGGCGCTCGGCACCCTCGCGCTGTTCCTCTGCGTGCTGGTCGTGGTCTGGCTCTACCTGGCCGTGCTCGGTGTCCCTGGGTGGTTCCCCGACTCCTGGGAGTCATTCCTGCACAAGCTCCCCCTGCTCAACTGAGCGGTGCTGGATTTCATAGGGCGACAGTTCAACCAGGTTGCTGACTTTCTCGCCCAGCTCGAGCATCCGGTTCAGCAGGAATGGTTGCGAGAGCAACCGATTACGGGCGGCGATGCCGAACCGGGTGCCTGGGGCAAGGAACTTGCCGGTCCGGTTGCCGCCGCCCTGCGTCTTCGACACGGGCTTGCGCAGCTGCGCCTCGTAACGCCCGAACGCCGACCGGTAGTCACCGCCGGACGTCGCCAGCTCCCCCGCCAGGACGTACGCCGCGACCACCGCCGTACTCGTCCCCATGCCGCCGACCGTGGCGCCGTACCCGGCGTCGCCGAGCAGCACGACCCGGCCACTGGACCATCGATCGACGTCAACCCGGCTGATCGAGTCGAAGTACAGGTCCGTTGCCGCGGGCAACCCCTCGAGCAGCGCCGGGACGTGCCAGCCCAGGCCGGAGAACGCGGTGGCGAGAATCGCCTTCTGCTGCTCCTCGTCCCGCCGGTCGTAGGGCAGCGCCGGTGACTTGAACAGCACCATCGCCCCGGCCATCGTGGGATCGCGCCGGTCCGCGGCGACACTCGCCATCCGTCCCGGCACGTTGTACATCAACGCATCCCCCGAGATTCCGAGCGTGTTCGGTAGATCCCAGCACGCGATGTAGTACCCGAGGTGGCGCACGTAGTCCCGCTCCGGCCCGAACGCCAGCCGCCGCACGGCCGAGTGCAGCCCGTCCGCCCCGATCACCAGGTCGTACGTCTCCTCGATCCCGCTCTCGAACACCACGTCGACCCCGCCGACCCGCTCGGTCAGCTCCGCGATCGAGTCCCCGAACCGGTACGTCGCCTTGTCGCGGGAGTGCTCGTACAACACCCGGGACAAATCCGACCGCAGCACCTCAAGCTCTCCCCCGGCGAACTCACCAGGCAGCCGCATCAGCTGCCGGCCCGCCGCGTCCACGAACCGCATCGGACTGCCACCGGTCTGCCGCGCCCGCAGGTCGTCGAGCACGCCCATCCGGGCCAGCACCTCCCGGTTCACCGGCCCGCGGAAGTCGACCGCGTAGCCGCCCTCGCGCAGCGCCGGCGCGATCTCGACCACGGTCACGTCGTACCCGTACCGCCCGAGCCAGTGCGCCACCGAGGGACCGGCCACACTCGCCCCCGACACCAGAACCTTCATCGATCTCCTCCGTCATCGTAACTGTGTCCGTCGGACACAATAAAGTGTATGATAGACACAGTTCAAGCGATCAGGCCAGTCATCATTGGGAGGGGCGGCGATGACGGAACTGCTCTGGGGCGGCCAGCCACAGCGCAGCCGCGGCCCCAAGCCGGCGATCACGCTGGCCGGCATCGCCGAGGCCGGGATCCGGATCGCCGACACCGAGGGCCTGGACGCCGTCTCCATGCAACGCGTGGCCGACGACCTGCCGGTCACGAAGATGGCGCTCTACCGGCACGTCCCCGGCAAGAGCGAGCTGGTCGCCGTCATGAGCGACCTCGCCTTCGGCCCGCCTCCGGACCACGACGCGATGCCGTGGCGGGACGCACTGAAGACCTGGGCCCTCGACCTGTACGCCGCCTTCGCCAAGCACCCGTGGCTGCTGCAGTCCACGGTGGGACGCCGCCTGCTCGGCCCGAACGAGCTCGCCTGGATGGATCGCGGCGTCGAGAAGCTGGCCGGTTCCGGACTCGACGGTGGCGAGCAGCTCGACTCGATCCTGGTCCTCAGCAGCCACGTCCGGAACCTCGCCCAGCAGACCCTCACGACGGGTCTGACCGAGGACTACATCAACCAGGCACTGGCCGGGATCCTGAGCACCGAGGCCGCCCGGTTCCCGCACCTGGCCGCGGCGATGCAGACGGCCGCGGGCGGCGAGAACCAGGGCCTGGAGTTCGGCCTCGACCGCATCCTCGACGGTCTCGAGGTGCTGATCAGCGCACGGAAGGGCTGAGCCGCCGGGTGTTGAAACGTTGCCGATAGGCGGACGCGCTCAACCCGTAGTGCGACTTGAACCGCCGGGCGAAGTAGTTCTGGTCCGGCCAGCCGACCGACTCCCCGATCCGGCTGATCGGCAGGTCGGTGTGCAGCAGCCGGTCGGCCGCGAGCTCGACCCGATGCCGCGACAGGTACGCCATCGGCGGCAACCCGGTCGCCGACTTGAACAGCCGGACCAGGTATCCCGGCGCGAGGTGCAACGCCTGCGCCAGGTCGGTCAGCGTCCACTGCCGCGCCGGATCCGCCTCCATCATCCGCATCGCATCCAGTACGGCGGGATGCGTCTGCTCACCGCGGTCGTCGTGCTGGGCGACTGTCCGGGCCAAGCAGCTCAGGTACAGCGACAGCCAGCCGACGAGGTCGCCACGATGCCGGCTGAGTGACAGCCTCCGGAGTTTGCGCAGCTCTTCCAGATGCTCGAGGCCTTCCTTGAAGGCCGCCGGGTCGAGGCGCGTGGTCAGCATGCCGCGGCGCTGGGCGGAGAACGGTCCAGTCCACAACAGGTATCCCAGCAAGGGGTCCTCGCGGGTCCAGGCCAGCTCGCGTTGCACCAGGTCGGCCGAGAAGCAGCAGTTGTAGACCTGCAGTGCACGGCACTCGTCGTACTGGTGCCAGACTCCCGGGCGGAGCAGGATCACGTCGCCGACCTCGAGCTGCTGGCGGCCGGCCAGGCTGTGGTGGACACCCTGGCCGCCGGTCACCAGAGCGATCTCGAAGAAGCTGTGCGTGTGCAGCGGATGAACGTTCTGGTGCAGGTGTGGACCCGCGTGCACCACCGTCCCCTCGACGAAGTGCAGCAGCGTCCCGGAATGTGTCACCGGCTCGTCGGCCATGCCTCACGATAGGGGCCGAGGTGCGTTTTGTGCTACCACGAGTGCACTTCGGGCTAGTCCCCGGCGATTACCACCTTCAGGATCGGGGGACAGGCGAAACGTCCTCGCCATCCATCCGAAACAGACCGAGGCCGTTTGCCACAGCAGTCACTGAATCGTTTCACTCGTCGGTTCCTCGTCGGTTGGAGTCACATGTCGAACCTCGCCGCACCCACCGCTCTCCGCTTCGAACATCGCACCGACGCCGGGCCCGTGCTGGGCATCGGCACCGCGACGCCCCGGCTGTCGTGGCAGATCCCGACCGCTGACGCCGGGTACACGCAGGCGGCGTACGAAGTCGAGATCAGCCACTTGGGTGGTGGGGCGGGGAAGGAATCCAGCCCCGTGACGGCTCGTCAGGTGTTCACCGTGCAGTCACCCGATCAGATCCTCGTCCCGTGGCCGGGCGACCCGCTGAAGTCGCGCGAGTCGGCCGAGGTCCGGGTCCGCGTGCGCAGCAACGACGACTGGAGTGACTGGAGCGAGCCCGCGACCGTCGAGGCGGGTCTGCTCAGCGCCTCCGACTGGTCGGCCCAGTTCGTCGGCCCGCGCGGCCACAGCTACGGCTCCCCCGCTCCCCTGGTGGCCGGCGTGGCCGAGCTGCCCGCCGACATCGTGAAGGCCCGCCTCTACTCCACCGCGCACGGCGTCAACGTACCCGAGCTCAACGGCCAACGCGTCGGCGACGAGGAGCTCGCGCCCGGCTGGACGGCGTACCAGGCCCGGCTGCGCTACCAGACGTACGACGTGACCGGCCTGGTCCGGCCCGGTGAGAACCGGCTCGAGTTCCTGCTCGGCAACGGCTGGTACCGCGGCCGGCTCGGCTTCCACGGCCGCAACTCCCTGTACGGCGACCACGTCGCAGTCCTCGCCCAGCTCGAGGTCACCACCGCCGACGGCCAGGTCCACACGTTCGCCAGCGACGACACCTGGACCTCCCGCGAGAGCGCGATCACCGCCGACGACATCTACGACGGCCAGAGCACGGACCTGCGGCGCACCCCTGGTGAGGCGACGCCGGTCGAGGTCGTCGAAGCCGACCTCAGCCTGCTCGTCGCACCCGACGGACCGCCGGTCCGCATCACCGAGGTTGTGCCCGCGGTCGAGATCAGCACGTCGCCGTCCGGCAAGACACTGGTCGACTTCGGCCAGAACGTCGTCGGCCGGGTCCGGCTGAAGGTCCGCGGCGGCGCCGACGGCGACGAGGTCGTCGTACGGCATGCCGAGGTGCTGGAGAACGGCGAGCTCGGGGTCCGCCCGCTGCGGACCGCGAAGGCGACCGACACCTACGTGCTGGCCGGCGCGGACGAGGTCACGCTCGACTCGGAGCTGACCTTCCACGGCTTCCGCTACGCCGAGGTGACCGGGGTCGACGACCTGCAGGTCGGGGACCTCGAGGCCGTCGTGGTCGGCAGCGACCTGCGCCGGACCGGCTGGTTCGAGTCGTCGCACGAGTTGCTCAACCGGTTCCACGAGAACGTCGTGTGGGGTATGCGCGGCAACTTCGTCGACGTGCCGACCGACTGCCCGCAGCGCGACGAGCGCCTCGGCTGGACCGGGGACATCCAGGTCTTCTCCCCCACCGCGAGCTTCCTGTTCGACACCGCCGGGTTCCTGACCAACTGGTTGGCCGACCTGGCGGCCGAGCAGCAGAAGGACGGCTCGGTGCCGTTCGTCGTACCGGATATCCTCAAGCACACCGGTCCGGCCACGGCCGCATGGGGTGACGCGGCAACGATCGTGCCGTGGGTGATCTACGAGCGCACCGGCGACGCCGCGCTGCTCGCTCGGCAACTGCCGAGCATGCGTGCCTGGGTGGACCGGATGGCCGAGCTGGCCGGCGAGAACCTGTTGTGGTCCGGCGGGTTCCAGTTCGGTGACTGGCTCGACCCGACCGCGCCGCCGGACAACCCGTTCCGCGCGAAGGCCGACCCGGACGTGCTCGCGACCGCACACCTGGCCCGGTCGGCCGAGGTGGTCGCCCAGGCCGCCGAGGTCGTCGGCGACGCCGAGCTCGCCCGCGAGTACGCCGACCTGGCCGACCGGGTCCGCAAGGCGTTCGCGGCCGAGTACACGACCGAGGGAGGCCGCGTACTGAGTGATGCGGCAACGAACTACGCGCTGGCCCTGCAGTGGGCGCTGCTGCCGACCGAGAACCAGCGCAAGCGCGCCGCCGAGCGGCTCGCCGACCTGGTCCGTACGGCGGGCTTCCGGATCAGCACCGGATTCGTCGGGACACCGCTGATGGCCGACGCGCTGGCCGATTCCGGACATCCTGCCCTCGCGTACCGGCTCCTGCTAGAGACAGGCTGCCCCTCGTGGCTGTACGCAGTGACGATGGGCGCGACGACGGTCTGGGAACGCTGGGACAGCATGCTGCCCGACGGCAGCATCAACCCCGGCCAGATGACGTCGTTCAACCACTACGCGCTCGGTGCGGTCGCGGACTGGATGCACCGCCGCGTCGCCGGCCTGGCGGCGGGCGATCCCGGCTATCGCACGATCGTCGTCCGTCCGCTCTACACGGCGCACCTCACGAGTGCATCGGCCAAGCACCTCACGCCGTACGGCGAGGCCGCGGTGTCGTGGACGCGGTCCGACGGCCAGGTGCGGCTCAGCGTGACCGTCCCGGTCGGTTCGCGGGCGCAGGTCGAAGTACCGGGTGAAGGTGCACCGGTCGAGGTCGGTCACGGCACGCACGAGTGGACCTGCGACGACCCGGCCGCCGAGACGCCGGCGCTGCCCGCGGATCCGAGCATCCGGCAACTGATGGACCACGAGCCCAGCTGGGCCACGATCGTTGCCGCAGCCAAGGAAACCGAGGTCGCCACCGACGACGCCGAGCTCGCGGCCCGGCTGGAGCGGTACCTCGACCAGCCGGCCACCCAACTGGTCGAGGCGATCAGCCCGCGCGGTTTCACCCCTAGCGCCGAAGCCCTGCAGGCCAAGCTCGACGCCGTCCTCGACAACAACTGACCACACCCGACACCGACCCCCGCCCCGACGCCAACGCCCTGAAGTAACACCCTTGGAGGTCATGATGACGTTCCGCCCAGGTACGAGAGGAGTGGCCGTGCTCGCGGTCTGCTCGCTCGCCTTGACCGCGTGCAGCGCGGGTAGTCTCGGCTCGAGTGACGACGCGGGAGGTGGTGGCTCGGTCGAGATCACCTACCTGATCGGCAACCAGGAGCAGGATCTCAAGGAAGCCCAGCAGCTCAGCAAGGACTTCACCGCCAAGAATCCCGGCATCAAAGTCAACCTGGAGACCCGGCCGGCCGGCAGCGAGGGCGACAACATCGTCAAGACCCGGTTGTCCACCGGCGACATGACCGACGTGTTCGCCTACAACACCGGGTCGCTGTTCCAGGCGATCGCCCCGGACAAGAACCTCACCTCGATCAACGATGAGCCTTACATCGGCGACCTGGACGAGAACTTCAAGAAGACGGTGGCGTCGGGCGACAAGGTCTACGGCGTACCGTCCGGCGGGTTCATGGGCGGGGCAGTCCTGTACAACATCCCGATCTACACCAAGCTCGGGCTGCAGGTGCCGAAGACCTGGGCGGAGTTCATGGCGAACAACGCCAAGATCAAGGCGGCCGGGGGCGGGGTCGCGCCGGTGATCCAGACCTACGGCGAGACCTGGACGTCACAGCTGTTCGTCCTCGGCGACTTCCACAACGTGGCCGCCGCCGAGCCGGACTTCGCCGACAAGTACACCAAGAACCAGGCGAAGTACGCGACCTCGCCGGCCGCCCTGAAGGGTTTCGAGCACACCCAGCAGGTGCACGACCTCGGCTACGAGAACAAGGACTTCGCCTCGGCGAAGCTGCCGGACGGCCTGAAGATGCTTGCCACCGGCAAGGGTGCGCACTACCCGATCCTGTCCGGGGTGGTCAACGACATGGTCGCGACCAACCCGAGCGCTGCCAAGGACGTCGGTCTGTTCGCGCTGCCTGGTGACGACGCGAGCAAGAACGGCCTGACCGTCTGGACCCCGGGCGGCATCTACATCCCGACCACCACGACGGGCGACAAGCTGGAGGCGGCGAAGAAGTTCCTCGCGTTCGTGGCCAGCCCGGACGGGTGCAAGTCGCTGGCGAGCGCCGGCGTGCCGACCGGGCCGTACGCGGTCAAGGGTTGTGAGCTGCCGGCCGACGTACCGCAGTCGATCAAGGACATGCAGCCGTACCTCGACAAGGAAGGCGGGTCCAGCCTGGCGCTGGAGTTCGTCTCGCCGGTGAAGGGCCCGTCGCTGGAGCAGATCACCGTCGAGGTCGGCTCCGGGATCCGTAAGGCCAAGGACGGCGCGGCGCGGTACGACGAGGATGTGAAGAAGCAGGCGCAGCAACTCGGACTGGCGGGCTGGTGAGGCCTCGTGACCATCACCTCGGCCCGTCCGAAGTCCCGCGCTGAAATCCCGGCCGCCTCGGCGGCCGGGAGGAAGGTCTACTCGCCGTACTCGTTCTGGTTCTACCTGCCGACCGCGCTGCTCTACAGCGTGCTGTTCCTGATCCCGACGTTCGCGTCCTTCTACTACAGCCTGACCCGGTGGACGCTGTTCGACTCGAAGTTCATCGGGCTGGACAACTTCGTGATGTTCTTCCAGGAGCCGGCCCTGGTCAAAGGCTTCACCAACACGCTGGTCTTTGCGGTCGTGACGTCCGGATCGAAGGTGGTGCTCGGGCTGCTGCTCGCCGTACTGCTGACGTCGCGGATCGTCGGCCGCGGCTACCTGCGGTCGGTGGTCTTCTTCCCGGTGCTGGTCAGCACGATCGGCGTCGGCATCACCTTCACCGTCCTGATGAATCCCGAGCGCGGCATCATCAACGGCGCGCTGAGCGTGGTCGGGATCGACGGGCCCGGGTGGCTGACCGATCCCAAGTGGGCGCTGATGTCGATCGCGCTGGTCGACGTGTGGAAGGGCGTGGGCCTGGCGACACTGATCTACATCGCCGGGATCGTCTCGATCCCCCGGGAGTACATGGAGGCGGCCCGGGTCGACGGGGCCGGGTCGTGGGAGACGTTCCGGCGGATCGTGCTGCCGTTGTGCAAGCCGGCCACGGTGACCGTGATCATCCTGTCGCTGATCGGGGGCCTGCGGTCGTTCGAGCTGATCTGGGCGATGACCCGGGGCGGTCCCGGGTTCACCTCGGACGTGATCGCGTCGGTGATCTACAAGCAGTACCAGGCCGGGTTCTACGGCCTGTCGACCGCCGGCAACGTGATCCTGTTCCTGGTGGTCACCGCGATCGTCCTGCCGCTGAACTGGTTCCTGAACCGCAAGGAGGTGGACCTGTGAGCACCGCGGAGCTCGTCAACCACAAGCCGGGCCGCAGCTACCTGCTGAGCGCGGTCGCAATCGTGTCCTCGATCGTGGTGTTCGTCATCCCGTTCGCCTTCATCGCGCTGACCGCGATCAAGGACCGGCAGCAGGCCGCGGACCTGGACTTCTCCTGGCCGCACCAGTTCCGGATCGTGCAGAACTTCGTCGAGGTGGTGAAGGCCCGCGACTTCATGCTGGTGATCGCCTTCATCAACTCGACGATCCTGACCGTGGCCAGCGTGGCCGGCATGGTGGTGCTGGCGGCAATGGCCGGCTTCGTGCTGCAGCGGCGCAAGAGCCGGTGGAACCCGTTCATCAACTTCCTGGTGCTGTCCGGGCTGATCATCCCGCCGGCCGTGGTGCCGACGATCTGGGTGCTGCAGAAGCTCGGGCTGTTCCGGACCATGCCGGGGCTGATCCTGATCGAGATCGCGTTCGGGCTCTCGTTCTGCATCCTGTTGTTCCGGGCGTTCGTCGCGACGATCCCCCGGGAGCTGGACGAGGCCGCGATCATCGACGGGGCCGGGCCGTTGCGGCTGTTCTTCCGGGTGATCTTCCCGCTGCTGCGGTCCGTCATCATCACCGTGGTGGTGGTCCAGTCGGTGAACGTGTTCAACGACTTCGTGAACCCGCTGTACTTCCTGCCCGGCGACAAGAACGCGACCGTCCAGCTGACCCTGTACAACTTCCAGAGTCAGTTCAGCACGCAGTACAACCTGCTGTTCATGAACATCCTCCTGATCACGATCCCACCCCTGATCATGTTCCTCTTCTTCAACCGCCAAATAGTCGCCGGCATGACCTCCGGCGCCATCAAGGGGTGACGTGGCGCGGGTGGGGCGTCGAGTCGTGGAAATCGGCTGACTCATCGGACCCGATCCGAACGAGAATCCACGACTCGACGGCGCGGGCGGCCAAGATCCCGGGATGTGGCCAGATCCGTCCGTATAGCGGACTCCGGCGCCAAACACCCGGCCGTGGCCACCGTCGCGGGACCGTGAACAGGTTATTGATTGTTCACGGTCCCCAGATGGTGTTCACGGCCCCACACCTGACCGACTCCAGGCCCCGAACCACCCTCGCCCCCACAGCCGACCGACCCCGCCGCCCCGGGTCCACGCCCACCCACCGGGATCAGCTGATCGGGCTAGAGCTCCCCGCGGCAACCACGACCCGTCTTACCCCGCGAGCACTGTCGGCAGCCGCTCGGCCAGTTGCTCGTAGTCGTGCGGCGCGTTGTAGGCGTGCGCGGAGAGCCGGATGAAGCCGCGGCCGTCGAAGCCGGTCAGGGTGATCTCGGCCTTCAGCTCCCGCGACACCCGCGCCTTCAACGCCTCTCCGTTGGTCAGGTCGACCGAGGACGGCAGCTCGACGAGCCGCATCGTGGCCGCCGGGCGCGCGATCTCGGCGACCCCGGTCGCCAGGGCCTTGGCGATCACGCGGGCGCCTTCCTCGACCAGGTCGCCCAGCTGCGAACGCCGTACCGGCCAGTCGAGCTCGGCCAGGACGCGCAGCGACTCGGGGGCTGCGATCCAGGGCACGTAGTCGTACGTCCCCTGGAAGTCGAAGCGCTCCGGGAGGCGCTCGTCGTACTCGGACCAGGAGACGATCAGCGGCCGGGCCGCCGTACGCCACTTCTCGGCCACCACCAGACCGGCGGTCGCGCGCGGCGCGGCCGGCCACTTGTGGAAGTTGCCGGTCCAGAAGTCGGCGCCATCCTCGGCCGGCGCGTCGATCAGGGCGGGCGCGTGCGCGCCGTCCACCACGATCGGGACGCCGCGCTCCCGGCAGGCCGCGACCAGGTCGCCGATCGGGAACACCATCGCGGTCGCCGAGCTGATCTGGTCCACAACCAGTACGGCGGCATCGTCCAAGGCGGCCGCGATCAGCGACACGACGGTCTCGTCGTCGGCCTCCAGCGGTACGTCGACGATCGCGATCTCGGCCTGGTTCGCCCGGGCGAACCGCTCGGCGGCGTACCGCACGGCGCCGTACGTGTGGTTCGTCAGGACGATCCGGCTGCCGGCCGGGATCGGCAGTGTCGCGAGGGCGACCGTCACCCCGGCGCTGGCGTTCGGGACCAGCGCGAAGCCGTCGGGATCGGTCTGCAGGTACGACGCCAACTCGAGGCGGCTCGTGGTCAGCCGGGCGGCGACCGAGCGGAACCACAGCATCGGGTTGGCCTCGGCTTCGGCGCGCAAGGCGGCCATCACGTCCTGGGTCCGGCGCGGCACACCGCCGTACGAACCATGGTTGAGGTGCAGGACGCCGGGGTCGAGGGTCCACAGGTCGGGGCGGGGGCTGAGTACCGTCACCACCCAAACGGTACATACTTTCCGACGTGTACCCCTACCTCGACCACGACGGGCCGATCGCGATGGCCCACCGTGGCGGCGCGCTGCACCCGGACAACCTCGGCTACGAGAACTCGCTGCGCGCCTTCGAGCACGCGGTGAAACTCGGCTACCGCTACCTGGAGACCGACCTGCACGCGACCAGCGACGGGGTGGTGATCGCGTTCCACGACAGCCGGCTGGACCGGGTCACCGACCGCACCGGCGTGGTCGCGGAGCTGCCGTGGTCCGAGGTGAGCAAGGCCAAGATCAATGGGCACGAGCCGATCCCCCGGCTCGACGAGTTGCTCGAGGCCTTCCCGCAGACCAAGTTCAACCTCGACATCAAGGCCGAGAACGGGCTCGCCCCGGCGGCCGACGTGCTGCGGGCCGCGAACGCGATCGACCGGGTCTGCGTCTCGTCGTTCTCCCAGTCCCGGGTCCGGCGGATCCGCCGCGAGCTCGGCCCCCGGCTCTGCACCGGGTACGGCGACTGGGAGACCGCGCTGATCCGGTTCCTGCCGTTCGCGCTGAAGTCGGGTGGGGCCTGCCTGCAGATCCCCGAGCGGTACGGCCCACTCCGGGTGCTGACCCCGGGACTGATCCGGCGAGCGCATGCCGCGGGCAAGCAAGTGCACGTCTGGACCGTCGACGACCCGGCCGCGATGCGGCGGATGCTGGACGCGGGGATCGATGGCCTGATCACCGACCGGACCGACATCCTCCGCGAGGTCCTGATCGAACGGGGTGAGTGGCATTAATCGGGCACTGAAGTGTTATCCGCCGGTACGCCGCTTCGTACCCGCGACCTGACACACTCCTGCGCATGGGACTTCTCTCCGCCCCGGCGGCGGTCGACAAACGGGAGTACTGGGGGTTCAGCCTCTACGACTGGGCCAACTCCGGTTACGTCACCACCGTCGGCACGGTGCTGTTCGCGCCGTACCTGACCTCGGTCGCCGAGACCGCCGCCTGCGGGCACGTCGGTACGGCGGACAAGCCGTGCGACACCAACCTGGACGTGCTCGGACTGGGCATCTCCCCCGGCTCGCTCGCCTTCTACGTCGTCACTGTGGCGACCTTGGTGTCGGCGCTGTTCCTGCCCGTGGTGGGTGCGATCGCGGACCGGCTGGAGCGCAAGAAGCTGCTGATGTGCGGCTTCGCCTGGACCGGCGCGCTGGCCGCTTCCTGCATGGTGTTCGTCGGCGGTGGTCGCTGGGAGCTCGGCGCGCTGCTGTTGTTCATCGGCAACCTGTGTCTGGGGTCGTCGCTGGTCGTCTACGACTCGATCCTGATCGACATCACCGGGCCGGACGACCGCGACGACGTCTCGTCCCGCGCCTGGGCGTTCGGTTACCTGGGCGGATTCATCCTGCTCACGATCAACCTGGCCGTGGTCACCGCCCACGATGCGCTCGGCATGAGCCAAGGTACGGCGGTCCGCCTCAGCCTGCTGTCCGCCGGGCTCTGGTGGGGCGCGTTCACGTTCGTCCCATTCGTGAAGCTGCGGAACCGGCCGCCGACGCACGTCGTCCAGGTGCGCAGCGGGAGCCTGGTCCGGCAGAGCTTCGGCCAGCTCGCGGCGACGCTGAAGCACATGCGGACCTATCCGATGACGCTGCTGTTCCTGGTCGCGTACCTGTTTTTCAACGACGGCATCCAGACCGTCATCTCGGTGTCGTCGACGTACGGCGAGAAGCAGCTCGGGTTCGAGACGCAGATCCTGATCGCGACCATCCTGCTGGTCCAGTTCGTGGCGTTCTTCGGGGCGCTCGCGTTCGGGCGGTTCGCGCGCCGGTTCGGCACCAAGCGCACGATCATGGGCGGGCTGGTGTTCTGGATCCTGATCGTGATCGCCGGCTTCATGCTGCCGGCCAAGCAGATCGTGCCGTTCCTCGCGATGGGTGTGGCGATCGGCGTCGTCCTGGGCGGCACCCAGGCGCTGTCCCGGTCCGCGTTCAGCCAGCTGATCCCGGAGGGCCGCGAAGCCGAGTACTTCTCGCTCTACCAGGCCGGTGAGCGCGGCACCTCCTGGCTGGGCACCCTCGTGTTCGGCCTGGTCCACCAGATTACCGGCTCCTACCGGCCGGCGATCGTTGCCCTCGGCCTGTTCTTCGTGGTCGGCCTGGTGCTGCTGTCCCGCGTCGACATGCGCCGGGGCATCCGCGAGGCCGGCAACGCTCAGCCCACGCTCATCTGAACCGGCCGGCGAGGACGCAGAACTCGTTCCCCTCCGGGTCGGCCAGGGTCACCCAGCTCTCCTCGCCGGTCTGGCCCACATCGGCGTGCCGTGCGCCCAGGTCGAGCAGGCGACGAACCTCGTCGTCCTGATCCCGGTCGGTCGCGTTCACGTCGATGTGGAGCCGGTTCTTCACGATCTTGCCCTCGGGCACCGGCGCGAAGGTCAGCGTCGGCGGCACCGGACCGGGCCGCTTCTTGCCCTCTGGCACCAATGGGGAGCCGATCGTGATCACTCCGCCTTCTTCCTCGTTCTGCACCACATAGTCGAGGACCGCGCACCAGAACTGCGCGAGACCACGGGGGTCGGCACAGTCGATCGCAAGCTCGGTGAACTTACTGGCCATGCCGACCACCCTACAAACGATCAACGCGACGGCGTGGCACCTGGGCTGCGGAAGCCACCACTCGGGAAGGCGGTGCCTTGGCGGACCGTGGTCGCGGTGATCGTTCCGTCGGTGTTCTGGCCGCTGACCACGACCTGCTCACCGGTCTTCAGGTCGGCAGCGGTGCCCTGCTTGGAGATGTCGTACATCGTCTCGCCGGTCAGCTTGACCGTGACATCGCCGTTCTGAGTCTTCACCACCAACTGCGAGCCGCTCGCCGACACCACGGTGCCGATCGTCGCGTTGCCCTGCCCGCCAGGACCTTGACCGTTCTGCCCGCGGAAGCCGCCGTACCCGCCGCCGTTGAGACCACGGCCCGCCTGCTGCGGCGTCGTACTGTCCGAGGCGAAGGCCGCATGCAGTCCGGCGCCACCCGCCAGGCCGACGGCCAGTACGACGACGCCGGCCAGGATCGCGGTCGCCAGCGGCAGGCTGAGGCTCTTCTTCGGCTTCAGCGCCGCGTCGACCTCTTCGTCGGACCCGATCTGGGCGAACTCGTCGGGCGTCTGGTTGCTCATCAGGTCGTGCCTCTCACTCGTGTCGTAGTGCGTCGATGGGACGAAGACCGGCCGCCCGGTGCGCGGGCATGCTGCCGAAGAACAGGCCGACCGCGGCGGACACCCCGAGGGCGAGCGCGATCGACGACGGGACGAGCACCGGCGCGACGCCGGCCAGCTGGAACTGGGTGATCACCAGCGCCGTGGCCACGCCGACCGCGCCGCCGATCAGGCTCAGCAGCGTCGCCTCGATCAGGAACTGGCCGAGGATCGTCCGTCGCCGCGCCCCGAGCGCCTTGCGGATCCCGATCTCGCGGGTCCGCTCGGTGACCGTGACGAGCATGATGTTCGTGACGCCGATCCCGCCGACGACCAGGCTGATCGCGGCCACGGTCGCCAGGAGTGCGGTGAAGGTCGCCGCGGTGTCCTGACTGGTCTGCAGGATCTGCGCCGAGTTGGTGATCCGGAACGGCGACGTCTGGTTGGCCGGCACCTCGTGGCGCGCGGTCAGCAACTGCGTGACCTCGGCCTGCGCGACGTCGACCCGGTCCTTGTCCGCGGCCTGGACGACGATCTGGCTCAAGGCGCCGTACCCGGCCTGGGTCGCGCGCAGCGTGCTGATCGGCACGACCGCGGTCGCGTTCGGGTCCGAGAACCCGGTGCTGTCCTTGCTCGCCAGCACCCCGAGTACGACGAAGTCGACGGCGCCGAGCTTGATCGTCTGGCCGACCGCGGTCCCAGGCCGCCCGAACAGCTCGGTGGCGGCCGTTTGGCCGAGCAGGATCACGCGCTGCGAGGTGTCGATGTCCTGCTGGGTGAACGACCGGCCGGTCTCGACCGGGGTGTTGGTGGCCGGCAGATACTCGGGCGTCGTACCGATCACCTGGTTGACCGTGTAACTGGTGTCGCCGTTGGTCGCCGTACCGGAGCTGGTCATCACCGGAGCGACCGAGGCGATGTCGGGTGCCAGATTCTTGTCGGCGAGCGCCTCGGCGTCGTCGAGCGACAGGCTGTACTGCTGGGCCGACGGGCCGGCCTGACCGCGCTGGAAGCCGCCACCACCGCCGGTGGTCGAGACAGTGAGCAGGTTGGTGCCCATCGCCTCCAGCCGGTCTTGGACGGCCCTGCCGGAGCCGTTGCCGACTGCAACGAGCACGATGACGGCGCCGACGCCGATGGACACGCCGAGGACGGTCAGCAGCGAGCGCAGCTTGTTCGCGCTGAGGCCGCGCAGGGCGGCTCCGAACAGGTCGCGGGGTGACATCAGCGGGTCACCTCGTCGGCAACGATCCGGCCGTCCGCGACCTGGATCAGGCGGCGGGCCCGGGCCGCGACCTCGTTCTCGTGGGTGATCACCACAACCGTGCGGCCGTCGGCGTTCAGCTGGTCGAACATGCCGAGCACTTCCTCGGTCGAATGCGCGTCGAGGTTGCCGGTCGGCTCGTCGGCGAGCAGGATCCGCGGGCCGGTCGCCAGTGCGCGGGCGATCGCGACGCGCTGCTGCTGGCCGCCGGACAGCTGGTTCGGCCGGTGGCCGGCGCGGTCCGACAGGCCGACCAGCTCCAGCGCTCGGGCAGCCCTCCTGCGGCGTTCGGCGCGGCGAAGGTGGGCGTAGGTCAGGGGCAGCTCGACGTTGGCGATCGCCGTGGTGCGCGGGATCAGGTTGAACGACTGGAAGATGAAGCCGATCTTGCGGCCGCGGACGAGCGCCTGCTGGTCCTCGGACAGCCGGGCCACGTTGCGGCCGTCCAGCCAGTACTCACCTCGGCTCGGGACGTCGAGGCAGCCGAGGATGTTCATCAGCGTCGACTTGCCGGATCCGGATGAGCCCATCACCGCGACGTACTCGCCGGACTCGACCCGCAGCGACACGCCCCGGAGCGCGTGCACGGCCGTCTCCCCCGCGCCGTACGTCTTGGTGACGTCCCGGATCTCGATCAGGGCGTCAGCGGCCACGGTTGCCCCCGGCTCCGGTGCCCGCTCCGGGGAACTGGCCGCCGCCGGGGAGCTGGCCCTGACCGAACTGACCCTGCCGGCCCTGGCCGTTCTGGTTGGCCGTCGTGCCGATGGAGCCCTGGAGCAGCTCGATCCGCTCCCCCTCGTCCAGGCCGGAGGTGATCTGGGTGTAGCTGTCGCCGCGGACGCCGACCTGCACCTCGCGGGTCCCGCCGCCGTCGGCCATCGTCACCGTGTACGTCGCACCGCTGGTGGCGATCGCGGTGCTCGGGACGTAGAGGGCGTTGGCGGCCTTGGCGGTCTGCACGGTGACGTTCGCGGTCTGGCCGATCCGGGCGTTCGCCGGGATCTTCGTCAGCGAGAAGGTGGCCGAGTACGAGACGACGCCGTTGGTGGTCGTCGGGGTCGGCGAGACGGAGGCGAGGGAGGCGGTCAGCGTCGTACCGGGTTCGGCGTTGAGGGTGACGGTGGCGGACTGGCCGGCCTTGATCTTGATCGCGTCGGCCTCGGCGAAGGCGGCGACCACCTGGAGCGACTTGAGGTCGGCGAGGTCGACGAAACCTGTACCTGAGGTTGTGGTCGTCGTGGTTCCGGTGGAGGCTGAACCTTGACCTGAGGTCGAGCCTGTTCCGCCTGAACCAGTCCCTGAGCTGGACCCTCCGGTGACGGAGCCGACGGAGCCGTTGATCGCGGTGATGGTGCCGGCGATCGGGGCCTTCAGCGTGGTCGCGGCGACCGCGGCCTCAGCGGCCTCGACGTCCTGGTCGGCCTGCTCCTTGTCCGCCTTCGCCCGGGCCAGGCTGGCCTCGGCGTTGCTGACGGCGACCTCGGGGCTCTGGCCCTGGCTGCTCTGGGTCTGGCTGGCTTGGGTCTGGCTGTTCTGGGTCTGCTGGCCGTCGGTCGGGGTCGGGGTCGGCGATTCCGAGGCTTCCTCCGCCGCTTCGAGGGCCTCCTGCGCGTCGGTCAGCGACTCCTCGGCGGCGTCGACCGAGTTCGCCGCGGCGATCTGGTTCTGCTCGGCGATCCGGCGCTGGCGCTCGGCCGCGGACGGGTCGATCTTCGCGATCGCCGTACCCTTGGCCACCACCTGGCCGACCTTGACCATGATCTGCGTCACGGTCCCGGAGGTCTCGAACTGCGGTGAGGCCGTCCGGGAGCTCTGCAGAGTGCCGCTGGAGCCGACACTCGCAGTCACCTCGCCGCGGGCGACGGCCACGGTCGGGCGGGCGGCGGCAGCGGTCGGCTGGTCCTTGCGGAAGAAGAGGAAGTACGCCGTCACGGCGATGGCCAGGACGATGGCCACCAGGGCCACATTTAGCAGGCTGAGGCCACGGAGCTTGTGGCGGGGTAGCACCATGGACGGTGACGCTAGGGACGTTTGCTGAGGAATCGATTCTCGAAACCTGGCAACTCGCTGTGAACCTGACGCGTCTGATCAGCGGTCGGCCGCGACACACCGTGATGTGTGAACGCCTGATGACAGGCGGTCACGACGGTGCTGTCAGGTGCGTACATATGGCTCGGGCATGCCAAAATGGGAATGATCCGGGCCGGCCGACCGTTGGCACGGATGACGATCTCGGAGGTTTGACATGTCTAATCGCGTACTGCGTGGTTCGGGGCTGGGTGGGGTCAGCTTCGAGGATGACCGTGGTGTCGAGTTCGCGCCGCGCCAGATGATCACGTACGACTGCCCCCGCGGTCACGTGGTCGAGGTGACGATGGCGCACGACGCCGAGGTGCCCGCGGTCTGGGAGTGCCCGCACTGCGGCAGCGAGGCCGCACGGTCGACCGGTGAGAAGCCGGAGCCGAAGCAGGAGAAGCCCGCCCGTACGCACTGGGACATGCTGCGCGAGCGCCGCAGCATCTCGGAGCTGGAAGAGCTCCTGGCCGAGCGCGTCGAGCTCCTCCGCAAGGGCGAGATCGGCCCGGCTCACCTGCACCGCACCAAGCGCACCGCCTGACACAGGCTCGACGGGCCCTTCACCGCAACGACGCGGCGAAGGGCCCGTTTCTTGTGCCCAGAATCACACCTGACTGCGGTCTGCCAGAGCCTCGAGCAGGCTGGTGGACCAGGCGGTGATGGTGGCGGGGGTGAAGAGGTCGGTGGAGTACTCGATGTCGAGGGTGAAGCTGGTTTCGGTGAGGGTGAAGACGACGTAGAGCTCTCGGCGGGCGAGGTCCGGCGAGGGCAGCGCACGGACCGGGTAGCTGCCCGTCGGGAGGGTCAGGGTGGCCGGCGGGGTCGTGATGACCGTGAAGAGGATGGCTTGGGTCTGGTCTGGGAGGACCTGGCGGAGGATCTCCGCAAACGGCAGGGCCTCGTGGTCGAGCGCTGAGTAGAGGGCGCGGGCGGTTTCGGTGAGCAGGTCGTGCGTGTCGAGCCTGATCCGGACCGGGACGGCTTCTCCGATGAACCCGATGATCCCCTCGTGGCCGGACTGGCGCCGACGTGCGCTGGACACCGGCAGGACGACCTCGTCGTACCCGCAGAGGGCACCGAGCCACTCGGCGAAGGCGGCGGCGATGAGCACGTACGGCGTGGTCCCGGCGGACGCGGCCGCCGTACGGACTTCTTTGGCCAGGCTCTCCGGGAGCTCCACGTGATGTGTCGCACCGCGGCCGGACAGCGTCGCCGGGCGCGGGTGATCGACGGGCAGAGCTGGCTCGACGGTCGCGCCGGCGAGCTCGGCACGCCAGAAACCGTCCAGTTCCCCACGGGTGGGCCCGCTGAGGGTCCCGTGTTCCCAACGGGCGTAATCGGTGTACTGCGCGGTCGGTGGTGCCAGCTCGGCGTCGCCGTACAAGGCAGACAGTTCGTCCCAGAACAGCCGCGCCGACCAGCCGTCGAAGATGATGTGGTGAATTGCGACGACCAGCACCCAGCGGTTGGCCGACACCCGTCCGAGGCGGGCGCGCCAGAGCGGGGCCTGACTGGGCTCGAGTGCGGGTCGGGCGGTCGCGACACACCAGGCGTGGATGTGGTCCTCGTCATCCGGCAGGTCCTCGACTGGCAGTGCGACCTCGACCGACGCCAGCACCTCCTGCCGGTCTTCGAGGACCCTGGTCCGCAGGGCGCTGTGGCGCTGGACCAGGCGCTCCAGAGCGCGCCGGAGTCGTTCCGGATCCAGGGGCTCGTGGATGTCGACGCGTGCTGGCGTGTTGTAGATCGACGCGTCCGCGCGACGCCGTACCAGCTCCAGACACCGCCGTTGGGCGACCGTCACCGGCGCGACCTCGCTCCCGCCTGCGACTCCGCGGATCGTCGGCGAGCGGAAGAACTCGGACAGCGTCAGCTCGATGCTCGTGGCATCCCGCAGCCGGTTCAGCAGGCGTACGGCGAGGAGCGAGTGCCCACCCAGATCGAAGAACGAATCGGTCACCCCGATCTCGGCCCGCTCCAGGACCTCACACCACACCGCATGGACCGCACTCTCCAGCGGCGTCGCCGGCGGAACATTCGCCTCGACGGCAACCGGCGCCGGTAGCGCGGCCTGGTCGAGCTTCCCCGTGGTTGTCAGCGGCAACCGTTCGAGCGAGACCCAGCGCCGCGGCACCAGGTACCTGGGCAGCCGCGCCGCGAGGTACTCCATCAGTTCCTCAGGATTGACGGCGCCGACCGTGTATCCGACCAGTTCACCATCGAGTACGACGACCGCGGCCTCGGTCACCGCCGGATGCCCCTGTACGGCGGCGCGGACCTCGCCCGGCTCGACCCGGACACCACGCAACTGGACCTGATCGTCGATCCGGCCGAGGTACTCCAGCGCTCCGTCGGCCCGCCAGCGCCCGAGATCGCCGCTTGCGTACCAGCCGGGCTCGTAGAACGCTTTGGCCGTCTCCTCGGGCCTGTTCAGGTACCCGTTCGCCACGCAGACACCGCCGATGCAGATCTCACCGACCGCTCCGACCGGCACCGGCCGACGATCCGGATCGAGGAGGCGGATCCGCACTCCCGGGAGCGGCCTGCCGATCGGCGGCACTTTCTCCCCCGGCTCGACCGGGTGGTCCGTCACCCCGATCGACGTCTCGGTCGGGCCGTACCCGTTGTAGAGAACGCAGTCCGGGTGCGCCGCGAGGAATGCGTGCTCGACCGCGGTAGGGGTCGTGGCCTCGCCCGCGGAGCAGATCACCCGCAGCGAGGGCAGCTCCGGCCGCGTCGCCAGCAGTGCGTGGACGGCGCTGAACGGCATCACGATCCGCTGGATCCCGTGCTCGCGAATCCGGCGCGCCAGCTGTTCCGCGTCGTACCGGCTGCTGTCCTCGATCAGGATCAGGGTCTGACCGGTGATGAACGTCGTGAACGTCTCGTGCAGGCTCATGTCGAACATCGACGAGGCCCATTGCAGCGTCGTCAGCGGATGGGTGGCGAAGCCGAGCAGGTTGTTGACCGGACCCCGGTGCGGCATCAGCACGCCCTTGGGGGTCCCGCTGGATCCGGAGGTGTAGAAGCAGTAGGCCAGGTCATCGGGCGTCACCTTGACATGCGGCCGGTCCGCGGCGACCGGGTCGAGATGGTCGACGACGATCGTCGGCAGGTCGCCGAGGTCCGGCATCCCTTCGCCGGTGACCAGCACGGTCGCCCCGGAGTCGTTCAACTGGAACCGCAGCCGCTCGATCGGCACTGCTGGATCCAGGGCCAGGTAGCCGGCGCCGGACTTGAGCACTCCGAGCACGACCGCGAGCTGGTCGACACCGCGAGGCAGGCAGCTCCCGACGAGGTCACCGCGCCGTACGCCGTGGGACAGCAGCTCGATCGCTATCCGGTTGGCGCGGCGGTCCAACTCGTCGTACGTCACCTGCCCGAAGTCGCCATCGATCGCGATGGCGTCCGGGTGGAGATCGACGCGCTGCTCGAACAACTCGTGCAGGCACGCGGTGGACTCTGGACCGGGCTCGCCCTCGAAGCGGGCGAGCCGCTGCTCGTCCTTCGCGGTCAGCTCGGAGAGTGCTGTGAGTGGGACGCTCGGCGCGGCGGTCGCGACCTCCAGCGTCAGCTCCAGGTAGTCGAGGAGTCGCTGGACCGTGGACTCGTCGTACAGGTCGCTGTTGTACTCGACCACGCACCGGACACCTGATGGCGTGTAGCTCAGGTACAGCAGGAGGTCGACCGGCGCGCGGTTACTCGGCAGGTCGCGGAGGTTGACCGAGACCGTCGGAGCGAAGTCGATCTCGTCGACCGCGTTCTCAAACTCGACCGCCACCCCGAACAGCGGGTTGCGTCCGGTGGACCGGTCCGGGTTGAGCTCGGCGACGATGTCCTCGAACGGTACGTCGCCGTGGTCGATCGCATCCATCAGGGACAGGCCGAGACTGCGGGCCAGCGCCGGGAAGTCGGCGTCGTCGGCCAGCCGGACCCGGAGCGGGTACGTGTCGACGAACATGCCGACGGACTCCGCGGCGGACCTGCTGCGGCCGGAGACGCCGGTGCCGATGACGAAGTCACGCTGGCCGCTGAACCGGGACAGCACCAGGCCGAGTCCCGCCAGCAGCAGGCTGAAGACCGTCACACCGGAGCTTGCGGCGAATTCGCCGAGCCGGTTGGTGTTCAGCTCGTGGGTGAGTGAGCGGCCGGTGCCGCTCCAGGTGGGCGGCCGCGGCCGATCGGTGGGCAGCCGCAGCTCCGGGGCGTCGGCCAGCTCGTCGAGCCAGAAGTCACGATCCATTGCGGTCGAGTCGGGCCGCATGCCGTTGTGGGCCGGTGGCAAGCCGTCGGCAGCCGGTGGCAGGCCGGGGTCGGCCGGCCAGGCGCGGTAGTAGGCGCCGAGGTCGCGGACGACGATCGGCGTCGAGGCCGAGTCGAAGATGATGTGGTGGCCGACCAGTAGCAAGACATGGTGATCGTCGGCCAGCCGAACCAAGCGGGCGCGCAGCAGCGGGGCGGTGTCCAGATCCAGAGCACCGAGCCGTACGTCGTGCAGCAGCGACTCGATGTCGTTGCCCTCAGCATCAACCACCGGGCACTCGACCCGGACCGCTGTCCGGACGAACGCCCGCGGCTCCCCGTCGACCTCCCGGAACTCGGTCCGGAGCGCAGGATGCCGGTCAACGACCCGCTGCAGGGCGCCTTGCAGCGCCACCGGATCCAGCGGACCGCGAAGCTCGATCGCCTTCGGTTCGTGGTACGTGTTCGCCCCGGGGTTCAGCTGCTCGAGGAACCAGATCCGCTTCTCCGGCGGCGTGAGAGCGCGATCCGCTGGCCTTTCGGTGGCGACGTACTCCGCTCGCAGCTCGTCGACCGCGGCCAGGCTCCGCATCACCTCGTCGGGGCCGAGTCCGAAGTCGACGAAGCAGGCGAGCTCGTTCGCGCCGATCGCGATCAGCTGGTCGACGATCGGGCGGCAGGTCTCCGGCGTACCGATCAGCGCGCGGGTTTCGCAGTACCGGCGATAGGCCTGGCCCAGCAGGAAGTCGACGTCGTCCGGGGCGGTCTTCTCCAGGTCGATCTGGAAGCCGAGGCTGTTCGTCACCTGCCCGAACAGCGACAGCGACGAGCGGAGATAGTCGCAGAACGGCTGGTACGCCTCGGCCCGGACGGTCTCGAGGTCGTCGCCGACGTACGTGTGCAGCAGGACGACCACGCGACCGGCGTCCGGGTCGAGCCCGTGCTCGGCGCGGGTCGCGCGGTAGAGGGCGATGTTCGCCGCCAGGTCCTCGACGGACTGCGCCATCAGGTTGGTGACGACGCCGAGACCGTTGCGGGCAGCCAGCTTGTACGACTCCGGGTTCCCCACGACGGCTGTGAACAGCGGAGGCTCGTCCTGCAACGGGCTCGGGTGCAGCCGTACCTCGGTCGGCTCGCCGTTCCCGGCCGTCGCGGTGATCGCCTCACCGGCCCAGAGTTTTCTGACTGTGTCGAGCCGGTCGTACATCTCCGTCCGGTGGTTGCCGTAGGCATCAGGCGCGAGAACGAAGTCCCGTGCGTGCCAGCCGCTGGCGACACAGAGCCCGACCCGCCCGCCGGACAGGTTGTCCACCACCGACCACTCCTCGGCAACCCGAATCGGATGATGCAGCGGTAACACCACCGACCCCGCATTGAGCCGAATCCGCTCGGTCCGCGTAGCCAGCGCCGCAGCAAGCACCGAAGGATTCGGGAACAACGCCCCGAACGAGTGAAAATGCCGCTCAGGCAACCAAACCGAGTGAAACCCCCGCCGATCCCCAAACTCAACCGCCCCAAGAATCAACCCGTACTTGTCCTCCGCCGCCGAATCCGGATAATCCCCAAAAAAATACAAACTGAAATCACACCCAACCCCCCGCCCACCCACCCCTGCCCCACCCGGCCCAGCCACCCCCTGCACCCGCGCACCCTGCACAGGCGCCCCCTGCACAGGCGCCGCCTGCACCCGCGCGCCCTGCACGGACACGCCCTGCCCTGACCCGACCTCCGCCGACGCAACTCCCCCCGAGGCGACCGGTCCTGCCGCGACCTCCCCCGAGGCGACCGGTCCTGCCGCGACCTCCCCCGACGCGACCTGTGCGGGGGGCGACAGTCGCGTGCCTGAGTCGGATGCACCGCCGAGCACCGCCAACTGCTCAGACATGAGATTGCTGACGCGATCCATCATCCGCTCAACCACCTGCAACTGACGCTCCACAACCTCCTGCAGCCCCCCAGCCACCGAAGCCCCGGCCGCCACCTGCGACGACGCACCTGCCGGACCGGATATCGGCGCTGGAATCGGCACCACACCAACACCCGACACACCCGGCGCGACGCCAGCCGCCGGAGCAGCCGGTACGACGCCAGCACCCGACGCACCCGGTACGACGCCAGCCGCCGGCGCGCTCGGTACGACAGCTGCGGCCGGTGGAGCCAGTACGACGCCAGCCGCCGGTGCATCCGGCACGGCGGCTGTGGCTGGTGGAGGTGTGTTGTTGGGCTGTGGTTGGGGTGGTGTCGCGGTTGAGTTGGCGATGAGGTCGGCGAGCTTGGCGGGGGTATCGACGTTGCTGAAGAGACTGCGAACGGACACGGTGACGCCGAAGGTATCGGTCAGATCGCCGACCAGGCGCATGAGCGAAAGCGAGTCCGCCCCAAGGCGGAGGAACGGAGCGTCCGCCGGTATCTCATCCGGCACCATCCCAAGCGCCGGCGCGATCAACTCCCGCACCGTCCCCAGAACCCCTTCCCCCGCAGCCACCGGCGAGGCGCCAGCACCTCCAGGCGCGGGCATGTCCACAGCTCCACCGGAACCCGACACCACCCCAACCCCACCAGGGATATGCCCGACCCCGCCCCCACGGGGGGCGGCCGGGATGACAGCCCCGCCGGAAGCCGGCACCACCCCAGCCTCACCATGAGCCTGCCCGACCGCGGCTCCGCCGGGAGCAGACAGCACCCCAGCACCACCGGGAACCGGCACCGTCGCGCCACCACCAGGATTCGGCGCGGCAGCGGTCTCGGCGGGAGCTGGCACGACCGCGGCTCTGGCGGGAGCCGGCATGACTGCAGCAGCTGCGGAAGCTGATGCGGCCTCGGTCAGGGCTGGCGGGAGGTCAGTTGGTTCGGAAGGGGGTGGGGTGGTGGTTCGTGAGGTGAGGGGTACAGCGGGGTGGGTGGGGATGGGGCGTTTGGTTAGGGGGTGGCCTGGTAGGGGGATTCGGTGGCCGGTAAATAAGGGGTGCCAGGTCAGGGTGGTGCCGGTGCGGTAGAGGGTGGCTACGGTTTCAGGGAACTGGGTGGTGGAGTCGCGGCGTTGGGTGGGCAGCCAGGTGGTGCCGGGGGCGGCTCGGCGGCCTAGTGGGGTGAGGACGGTGTCGGGGCCTAGCTCAAGGAAGCGGGTGGCGCCGAGTTCGGCGGCAGCGGTGGTCGCCAGGTCGAAGCGCACTGGGCGGCGTGCGTGGTCCACGACGTACTGGCTGGTGATGTGGGTCAGGAGTGAGCCGTCGAGCCCGCTGAAGAAGGGCAGCTGAAGGGGCTGGAAGGTGGCGGAGTCGGCGGCGGCTGCGCGGAGGTCGTCGAGCACTGGCTCGACCATGACGGAGTGGAACGCCCGGTCGACCGGCATGCGTCGCCAACTCACCCCGAGGCGATCGAGTACCTCCGTCGCGCCGGCCACAGCATCCTCGGACCCGGCCAGCACGAACCGGTCAGGACCGTTGACGGCAGCAACTTCCAGTCCGCACTCGGCGGCGAGCTTGTCCGCCGTTGCCAGGTCCGCCGCGACCGCGATCATCGCGCCGGGCTGCATCCGCGTCCGCATCAGCTCGCCACGCCGTACCGTGAGCCGCACGCCGTCGGTGAGCGACAGCGCGCCTGCTGCGTACAGGGCGGCGTACTCGCCGACACTGTGCCCGATGACCACGTCCGGCCGGACGCCCAGCGCCCGCCAGACCTCGGTCCACGCCACCTGGTTGGCGAACAGGCTCACCTGGGCGAGTTCCTCCCCCGGCATGTCCACGATCTCCGCGCCGAGCACGTCCGTCACTTCGGCGAACACCTTCCGCGCCGCCTCGAAGCGTGCGGCAAGCCAGCCGGACATTCCTGGGTACGACGCTCCCTGCCCGGAGTACGCGAACGCCAGCGGACTCGGCTTCCCTGGTTCGGTGGGTGTCGCCTGGACGAGGGCGGCGGCAAGCGAGCTCGCATCGGTGCCGACCACCGCGATCCGATGCTGGTGGTGCCGACGGCCGAGGGCGAGTGTGGTGGCGACATCTGATGCCGCAAGCCCGGGGCGGGCCACGAGCCGCTCACGCAAAGAGCCAACCAACTCCTCAAGCGCGGCCGGCGACGTCGCCGAAACCGGCACCACCACCGGCTCAGGCGCAACGCCGTCCCCAGCAGCCCGCCCGCGAGACGACGCCACCGAGCCGTACTGCGCTGCCGGCCGGGCACCCTCGGACGACTCCGTCATGCCGGTTGCCCGGTCAGCCAGCGGTTCCGTCACGCTGGCTGGCACGGCTGCCGACGGCTCCGTCGCACCGGGTGCCACAGCGGCGGGTGGGGGTTCTTCGAGGATTAGGTGGGCGTTGGTGCCGCCTACTCCTAGGGCGGTTACGCCGGCGCGGCGGGGGGCGGCGGTGCGGGGCCAGGGGCGGGTTGTGGTGATGAGTTCGAAGGGGCTTTGCTCGATGTGCAGGTCTGGGTGGGGGCTTGTCAGGTTGAGGGTTGGGACTAGGTGGGCGTGGCTCAGCATGAGGATTGTTTTGATCAGGCCGGCCATGCCGGCGCAGGAGTCGAGGTGGCCGACGTTTGCCTTGACCGAGCCGAGGCCGCAATTCGCCGTACGGTCGTCTGGTGAGCCGAAGACCTGGGAGAGCGCCGCGAACTCGATGGGGTCGCCTAGCGCGGTCCCGGTCCCGTGCGCCTCGACGTACGAGATGGTGTCGGCGCCGACGCCGGACCGCTCCAGGGCCCGACGGACCACGTCTGCCTGACCAGAAACACTCGGCGCGGTGAAACCGACCTTGCTCGTGCCGTCGTTGTTGACCGCGCTGCCGAGGATCACCGCGTGAATCGTGTCGCCGTCGGCCAGGGCGCGGTCCAGACGCTTCAACAGGACTGCTGCCACGCCGTTGCCCCCGACGGTGCCGTCCGCTTCGGCGTCGAACGGGCGACAGCGTCCAGTCCGGGACAGGATCGAGCCGGGCACGTACTGGTACCCGGCGTCCTGCGGGAGACGAACCGCGGCAGCGCCCGCGATGGCCAGATCGGTGTCCGACGCGAGCAGCGCCTGGACGGCCAGATGTACGGCGACCAGCGACGTCGAGCATGCGGTCTGGACCCCGATCGCGGGCCCAGTCAGCCCGAGCCGGTACGCGGCCCGGCTGGCAAGAAAGTCCGGCGCGGCGCCAATCGTCGCCTGCATCGCGGTCGCCACGTCGCCAGCCCGACCGCCAACCCGATCGCCAAGCCGGTCGCCAGGCCCGCCGCCGAGCCGGTCGCCAAGCTGATCGCCGGCCCGGTTGCCCGACCGGTCGCCAACCGCGTCGCCGGGCTGGACGTTGGATCGGTCGCCAACCGCGGCGGCGGGCTGGTTGCTGGAGGCGGGGGGCAGTAGGTCCTGGTGGCCGTAGAGGTTCATGCCGGAGCCGGCGTAGACGCCGGTTCGTAGGGCGGATGAGCCGGGTCCTGCGTAGCCGCCGTGTTCCAGGGCTTGGTGCGCGACCTCGAGGAACTGTCGGTGGGCCGGCTCGGTGAGCGCGGCCTCCTTCGGCGACATCCCGAAGAACTCCGTGTCGAAAGCCTCAGGATCGTCGAGCACCCCACCCGCACGAACCCATCCATCCGCACCGGGGCCAGTGGACACGCTGTCGACTCCCCGGCACAGGTTCGCCCAGAACTCGTCGACCGTCCGCGCCCCCGGAAAACGGGCGGCCATACCGACCACAGCCACCCGCCGATCCGTACCGTCGGCATCCGCATCGTCGGGGTCTGCGACGACCGCCACGATGGGCTGTACCCGCTGGGCCTCGGTCAGCCAGGCGGCGAGCGCAGCCGCGGTCGGGTGCTCGAACGGCGCCGTCGCCGGCACCTCGATCCCGAATTCTTCTGACAGCATCGCCCGAAGCCGCGTGATCTTGATCGACGTCAGACCCAATTCATAGAACGGTACGTCGTCAGCCGTCGGCTGACCCGCCAACTCCGCAACAAACCTGCTCACCTCGGCCGCTACCGCACGGACCGACGGCCCCGGCGAATCCGGCGACTCCCCCAAGACCGTTCGAGCCGTCGAAGGCATCCGAGGGACCGCGGTCGCCTGGGGCGCAGCAGTTGGCGTGGTCGCGGTGTTGGGGGCGCCGTACTGACCGGTCAGGTATCGCTGTCGTAGCTCGTTTCGGCGGATTTTGCCGCTGGGTGTCCGTGGGAAGTCCCCGGCCGGTACGACGACCACCTCGGCGGTCAGCCTGAGGCGCTCGAAGATCAGCGCCTTCACTGCCGGCGCGACCGCGTCGTCTGCCTCGACGAAGACCACTAGATCCTCGGTCCCGGTCGCGGCGTTCGGGACGCCGCACGCGCCGACCGCGTGGAAGTCGACACCGCCAACCTCGGCGGCGACGCCTTCGATCTCGTGGCAGAACACCGTGTTCCCGTTGACCACCACCGTGTCCCCCTCGCGGCCGGTGATCACCACCTGCCCGCCGGAGACGAACGCCAGATCGCCGGTCCGCAACCACTTGCCGTCCGGCAGCGCGGACGCGGTTGCCGAGGCGTTGTTCACGTATCCGGCGGTCACCCGGTTGGATCGCACCTGCAACCGCCCGATCCGAAGCTCAGGAAGCACCTCGTCGTTCTCGCCGACCACGCGGATCGAGGCACCCGGCGCCGGCGAGCCGACCGCGACGAAGGTCAGACAGTCCGAGTCCGGCCCCGCCGTCACCAGGTCGCTGTCCAACGTGGACTTGAGCACCCGGACAACGCTGCCCTCATCAGTCAGCCGGCCGAAGGTGATCGCAGTCGTCGTCTCCGCCATGCCCCACGCCGGCCGCAAGCACGCACGATCAAGACCCGACCCGGCGGTTGCCGCAAAGAACCGGTCCAGGACCGGCAATACGATCTGCTCGCCACCGCACACCAAAGACCGCACATGCCCCAGGTCGAGCGACACTCCAGCAGATAGCGCATCAGCAACCAGCTGCAGCCCGAACGTAGGCGACCAGGTGTGCTGTACCTCGTGCCTCTCGACCTCCCGCAACCAGAACAGCGGATCCGCAAGTACGTCGGCAGTCGGCAAGTGCACGCCCGTTGCCCCAACAAACACCGGCAGCACGTGATACAGCAGCAGCGCCCCGCTGTGGTCCACCGGCAACCAATTGAGCATGCTCTCGCCGGGCCGAAGATCGAGCAGCACCCGCGATCCGGCAGCGAACTCGGCGAGCGCCTGGTGCGTAAGCGCTGCGGCCTTCGGCGCGCCGGTGCTCCCCGAGGACAACATCACGACAGCCACCTCAGCCGGGTCCGGCTGATACAACTCCTCCGCCGGATCCAGCCGGCCAAGATCCTCGATCGCCACCGCGGGCAGTTCCAGGTCGGCCCGATCGGTCAGGATCAGTGGCGAATCGAGCAGCTCCCATGTATGCCGAAGCCGTTCGCTCGCGGCCGGGTCGGAGATGACGGCCGGCCGCATCCCACCCAGGAGGCAGGCCCAGAACGCCGGGAAGAACGCATCCAGCGCAAGCCCGTGCAGGATCACGTGGTGACCGCTCGCGGCTCCGCGCGTACGAAGACCGGTCAGGATCCGGCGCGCCCGGTCGAGTAGCTCCGGATAGGTCAGCAAGCCCGCGGGCGTCCGTACACCGGCCGAGGGGAACTCGGCGGCCGCCCGCAGCAGCGCCTGGACCGCGTCCCGCGAGTCAGCCGCGGTCGGCGCCGGCTGGGGACCGTGGATCATCGACGTTCTCGGCATGATGCCTCCTCGAAAGCGACAGAAAGACCAGTACGCCGACCACCGCGACGCCGTGCAGCCCGGCGACCACCGGCAGCGGCGGCAGCACGTCGAGCAGGCCGCCGGCGAGCAGCATCCCGCCGGCGAAAGCAGAGTTCTCCACGCTCGCGGAGAACCCGAAGAGCCGGGTCCGCTGGTGCTCGGGCCGGGTTTGCAGCGTGGACAGGTAGCCGATCTCGCTCACCCCGTCGGCGATCCCGGCGAGGAGCGAGACGGCGATCAGGCCGGCCGCGGGCAGCCCAGTGAAGGCGAGCACGAACGACACCGACATGGCACAGGTCGCCACAGCGAACGCCCGGTGGTCGAGCTGCTTCAGGAACCGGCTGACCAACTGGTGGGCGCTGACGCTGCCGATCGCCCACGCGGTCAGGAACTGGGTGCTGACTGCGGCCGGGTTGTCCGGCGCGGTCAGAGTGGCGTAGATCGGGAGCGCGACGTTGTGGCCGGCCGAGGCGAGCGCGTCGATCCCGCGCACCGCGATCATGCCGACGATCAACGCAGGAAGGTAATGCCACGGCCACCGGCGCCCAACGCCCCCAGACGCCTGCGAGCTGGGTGCTGCCTCCGTGCCCCGCGACGGCCAGGTCACGAAGGCCTGTGCCGTCGCCGAGACCACGAACGATGCGGCGTTCAGCAGGAATGCCGCGTCGTATCCACCGAGGTCGATCACCAGCGCGGCGGTGCCGAATCCCAGCACGCTGGCCAGCGAACGCGCCGTCACCAGGCGCCCGTTCGCCCGCGTCCGCTGATCCGCACCAACCAGCTCCGGTATCCCGCTGCGCAGCGCGACTACCACCGTGGTGTTGCAGACCCCGAGGACCAGCGCGACCAGCACGAGTACGGCGAGACTCGGCGCCATCACCAGCACCACCATCACCGCGGCCTGCAGCAGATCGAGTCCGATCAGCAACGGCCGGCGCCGTACCCGAAGCAGAACCCGGCCGGACACCAGCCCAGCCACGAACCCGGCGCCGAGCCGGATCGCCATCACTGCACCGGTCGCCCATGTGCTCTGCGTCCAGTGGAAGCTGAACAGCCCGAGCGCGACCAGGTTCAGGTAGTTCCCGTACGACGAGACCGCGTAGCCGCTGAGCAGCAGCCAGAGTGCGCGCGCAGGCGGCATCCCCGGCTCCCTCCTGCCCGGGTTGGGCGGGCACCCGGGTGGCTGGAAGCTTAGGCACATTCCGGTCAGGTGGCTACGAATATCGGTGAGTCCTCGATACTGGGGCGATGCAGAACTGGATCACCACCCCCGTGACCGACGGCCTGCTGCGTGGCGCGCTGGACCTGGAGCGGACGCCGGCAGGGGTGCTGCCGCATCGGTTGCCGGCTTGGGCTCGGGCGCAGTACGACGATCCGCAGCTGGAGATGGTGGAGTCGCAGCCGTCAGGAGTCCGGTTGTTGTTTCAAACGCGTGCTACGGCGATCGAGCTCGACACGCTGCCGACCAAGCGCGTCTACACCGGCGCACCGCGTACGCCGGATGGAGTGTACGACGTGCTCGTCGACGGCAAGCTGGTCGACCAGGCGACCGTGCCAGGCGGGAACGTACTGACCATCGACCTCACCACCGGGGCCACCGACACGCAGCCCGGCGACCCCGGAACCGTCCGCGTGACCGGCCTGAGCGACGAGTCGAAGACTGTCGAGATCTGGCTCCCGCACACCGAAACCACCGCACTCGTTGCCCTCCGCACCAATGCGCCGGTCGAACCCGCTCCGCCAACCGGCCGCCGGACCTGGCTGCACCACGGGAGCTCGATCAGCCACGGCTCGAACGCGACCAGCCCGACCGGCACGTGGGCGACCCGCGCCGCTTCGCTGGCCGGTCTGGAGCTGACCAACCTGGGCTTCGGCGGCAGCGCGCTGCTCCAGCCGTTCGTGGCCCGCACCATGCGGGACACACCCGCCGACCTGATCAGCGTCAAGATCGGCATCAACGTGGTGAACGCCGACGTGATGCGGCGACGTGCATTCGGCCCCGCCGTACACGGTTTCCTGGACACCATTCGCGACGGCCATCCGACCACGCCGCTGCTGGTCGTCTCCCCCATCCTTTGTCCGATGCACGAGGACACGCCCGGCCCGACGATGTGGGACCTTGAAGCGCTGAGCCGGGGCGAGCTGCGGTTCCAGGCCACCGGTGACCCGGCCGACGTACCGATGGGGAAGCTGACGCTCGGCGTGATCCGGGAGGAACTGGCCCGGATCGTCGCGCAACGGTCCGCCGACGACCCGAACCTGCGCTACCTCGACGGCCGCGAGCTGTACGGCGAGGCCGACAACGCCGAGCTTCCCCTGCCCGACGACCTGCACCCTGACGGCCCCACCCACCAACGGATGGCCGAACGCTTCGCCAAACTCGCGTTCAACTAGCTTCGAACGTCAGGCGGTAGCTTCGAACGTCAGCCGGCGGATCAGGTCGAAGCGGATCAGGAACTTGCTCATCGGCGTCATCCCGAACGGGACCGCCCCCGGACCCGCGACCTCTTGCCGCTTCCGCAACCACGCCTGCACCCGCTCGCGCTCAACAGTCAGCTCGACCGGGTCGAGCGCGGCAAGGGCACTGAAGAGCGTGGCCGGTGGGCTCGACGGCAACCCGGCCGACACCTGGGCGAGACGGCTTGCGAGGTACGGCGTACCTTCGTGCAGCGCTGCCATGAAACACGTGGCCATCCGCTCGGTCGGCTGGTCGCCGTCCGCCGACAACGGCGGTGCCATCGCGAGCAGCAGCTGGCAGATGTTCACGAAGCGCTTGACCCGGCGCGGAGTCCCGCCCATGAGCGGCGCGAGCGACTCGACGAAGGCGAGCTCGTCCACAGTCAGCGCAAGCGGCCTGGCATCGAGGTCGAGCAAGCTGCCGAAATCCGTCAGCATCGTTCGCACGAGCTCTTCCTCGCGCTTGCCGACGTTCAGAGTGCTCATTCCACCGCCACCCGCATCGGTCGGCTGCGCCGCCACCGAAGGCAGCAGCAGGCCGCGCAGCAGGCGTCGCCGGGCGTCGTCGTCGAGGGTCTCCACCCAGAAGGGGATCTGGAAGATCTTCTCCACGTAGTCCATCGCCTTCGGCTGATCTCCGGCCTCACCGAGCCTCGCGTCGAGCGCGGGCAACGCTTCGTGCAGCGCCGATCTGAGCCATCGGGTGTCCACCGCGACGACCACCACGAACAGCGGGAACGAGAGCAGCAGATGCACCGCCTCGAGGACCTCGACCACCTTCTTCGGCGGGCACCGATCCAGGTCGTCGATATACAGCACGATCCGGTTCGGCGGACCGCCTACCGACCGCCGTGTCTCCTTGTTGAAGTCGGCCGTCAGGTCGGCGAGATCCTGCAGGTCCTCATGAACCTTGCTGATCAGGCCGAGGTGGCTGCGGTAGTCGTCACTGGCCTTGCGATCGGCCAGGAACTCGACGTACGTGTTCCCGACTGTCAGGGCGTCGCTCTTCCGCTTCAGCTCCGCCTGCTCGTCGCGAGCCTTGCCCGCCGCCGCCTCTGCCTCGGTCAAGGCTTCTCGCGTTGCCACGAGTTCGTTGTTGGCTGTGGTCAGGCTCTGCTTGACCTCGGTGACGGCCTTGGTGAGCTGTGCGTCGATCTTCTCCTCTGCTTGCACCAAGGCTTCCTGCTGGCTCGCGGCGAAGCTTGCCGCCGCCTTGAGCGCAAGCGCCGCCAACGGGATCAGAGGCGCGAGGCTCGCCACCACACTCGTGATCGGCGGAGCCGACAGCAGGTCCATGACATACGCCACCACCGGTACGGCGATCGCCGCCAGTGCGACGTAGACGATGCGTTTGGCCGTCCAGAACCGCTGCTGCAGCCATGGACTGGTTCGACTCGCCAGCGCGGCACGCCGTACCTCGGCGACTGCTTCCGCTACCTCGTCACCGAGCTCTTCCTTGCCGATAGCAACCGCCGTCTCGACCAGCGCGGCTCGGGCACCGGCCTCGAGCTCACGGGTGATCAGGCTGTCCCGGAGCTGGGCGGTCGTGCGCTCCACCGCATCGAGGTGCTCTTGCTTCTTCCGGACGACATCGGCGGCCTTGGCCTCGGTGGCCTGCAGGGTCTCTAGCGCCTCTTCCGCCTCGACGACGTCCTTCTGCTTGGCGTCCAGTTTCGCCAGGATTGCCTGCCGCCGCCGATCCGACAGCTTCTGCCGTGCCACCGGATCCAGTTCGTCGAAGATCTTGTCCAGCAGCGAGGCCCAGAGGTTGGTCTCGACGTACTCCCAGGCGTTGAACTCGATGTGCGCGACGTTCGGCCAGACTGCGAGTTTGGCCTGGTCGCTGGTCCGGGCCAAGCTGCTGAGCTGCTCGATCCGGTGCCGGATCTTCGCCATCAGGAAGCTCTTGCCGCTCCCCCACTGACCGAACAGCCCGATCGCGAGCGGCGGCACCAGCGTGCGGGACGAGATCAGGTAGGCGAACGCGTCGGCCTCGACGCTGATGTCGATGAAGTCGGCCGTCGGGTCCACCACGTCACTGCTGAACGCGGCAAGGCTGGCCGGCCGCCGCGGGAAGTTCTCTGCCAGCCACTCACCAAGCTTCTTCCCCGCAACCTCGGTCTGCGGGTCGAGATCCCGGAGGAAGGTCCCGTACCGATCGGCGAGTACGCCGACCGAGAGCCCGGACCGATCCATCGGCCGTTGGAGAGCTTGCCTGAAGAACGTCGACTCGCTCAGCAGGGCGCCGACGACATCGGCGAGGATCGTCGACCGACTGCCGCCCGACAGCCGATCCGCCGTGGACAAGATCTGGTTGACTCGCTGATCCAGGCTGGAGGTGCTCTGCGCCCCGACCGTGGCAGCCGCCTGCCGCAGGCTCTCCAACGTCACCTTCGGAAAGTCATCCGGCAGCAGATCGCGCGCGGTCAATCCGAAGTACCCGATGAGCCGCCGCATCTCCCCATCCGCATCAGGATGAGCCAGCAGGGTCCCCAGAAACAGATCCGCCTCCCCCACCACCTGCCCCACCCCACGCAACGCCGCCGAAGCCTCCCCCCACCGCAAGGCCTCCCCCACCGACCCCGACCACGCACCCGACGCCTGTGCCATACCCCACCCCCAACAGGACGATACGGCGCTGGCCGCCCCCGGAGCACCCCTTCAGCCAACGGGACTCACCGGCTTACCAGTCCGACTCGATCCCGTGGTACGTCACTCGATGCCGATGGCATGCAGCAGCCATTGCCCGATTGGTCGACGATCATGACCTCTGCGAAATGCCGGAACCCTGGGGGCCGCCGGTCGGCCCGTGAGTCGATCAGGAGATACGGGAACGGCCCGCCTGAATGTGGACCCACCGCCCACATCACCCGACGCGTCCACCGTTGAAACAGAACGTGCCGAAGGTCCGACCACGGCACCGCGTCTCGCAGCTCATCCCCGTACATCCACACCAGAGCACCGTCACGATCCAGCAGCCGGCTCGTGGAACAAACCCGCGCCCACCAGACAGCGCGCACCGTTGCAACGAGCCCAAAGCCCAAGCCGGCCAGAATCAAGCCAGACGAGGCGACAACGATGCCTAGCCCAACGAAGATCAGTCCAGCAGTACCTGGCAACACGGCGCCGCGCCAGGCGCCGCGGGTCGAGGCTTGGACCAGCACCACCCCAGTCGTGTCAGCGATCCCACCTTCACCCAACGAGACTCACTATCGGTGATCCCCGCACGCCTGCGCCAGCTCGAGTCACCACGCCGCGCTCACCGGTAGCCGAGCGGGCCTAGCGTCCCGCGGCACGGGCGTTGTGGCGGCCCCTGCCTCTTCCCGCGTCGCGGACGGTGTGGCGGCCCCTGCTGGATGTGCTGCGCCTCAGGCGTCGCCGGCGGTTGCCGATGTGAATGTCCTCGCGGAACTCTTTGAGGTCGGCTGGGCTGAGCTCGTCGTTCGTCTGGTACAAGAACTCACCGACCACGAGGAGCCCAACGCCGACGACGAAGGGCCAATCCCGCTCAACCAGGAACCCGACCAACGCAACCGGGCCGGAGAAGGCGGCGATCCAGGCAAGGTGCCGCCGGTGCGCAACGGACTGCCAGACAGCTCGCACAACAAGAAGCACGCCCAGACCGATCAGGAAAATCGTCTCGGCATTCTCCATGTCGCCCGCCTCAATCAGCCCCAACGGCAGGATAAATCAGCCTCCGCACAAGTGCGTCGGCTACTGCCCGGACTCGCGCGGATCAGCGTCCTTTCCCAGCCTTCGCCGACCTGGGCCCCGCCGCGGCAGCAGCCTCGTCAGTCGCAGCACCGAATAGACCACCAGGAGAACCCCAGCAGCCCCTCCGCCCACGCCTAGCACTCGGACCACCCCGCTGAACTGACCGTCAGTGGCGACAGCGGCACCTGCGCTGATGAGCACGATCCCGCCATAGATAGCGTGCCCCCAGCGCGTGTCTCGCCAATCGCCACTCAGTCCCATGACTCCGTTCTACCCACCCAGCGTCCGGTTTCGGCGAGCTGCAACTGCTGTGCCCATATCGGGTGCTCACGCGGTCGCTGGACAGCCTCACTCACGACATTCCCACGAGCGCCCACTCAACACAGTCGCTCACGCGCCCACTGCGCTGGCCCCAATCACCACACCCTCGCGGGCCCCACTCACCAGTTCCTCACGCCGATGCGCTGGCGTAGGTATTCGACCGTGCGCGATCAGCGCGCAGCAAGCGGGCGACAGCCCCGCGACTCCGGGCGGCAGCCCGGAAGTCGGCGGCGGTAGCCGGCAAGTAGGTGCCGGCGACAAGTCGGAGGGTGGGTGGGAGCGGACGTAGCAGGTGCGTTGAGGAGCGGAGCGACGAAGTGCGCGTGCGTAGCGCGCGTGGGAAGGACTACTTCTTCTGGTCGGGGTCGATGACCTCACCCTGGATCACATCGTCGGAGGGTGGAGTGGGCCGCGTGCCCGGGTCGAAGCCCGAGGCGGGCGGGAAGCCGGTCAGGTTGACGCTGCCCAGTTGGGTGGTGAGGCGGCGGCTGAGGAAGGCGGACAAGCCCCGGCGGGCGATGGGGCGGGTGAAGGGGAGGACGAAGAAGAAGCCGAAGATGTCGGTGACGAAGCCGGGGGTGAGCAGCAGCGTGCCGCCCACCAGCACCAGGGCGGCGTCGGAGAGTTCGCGGCCGGGCATCTTGCCGGTTTGCAGCGCGGACTGGAGCGCGTTCCAGGCCCGTCGGCCTTCGCGCTTGATGATCCAGGCGCCGAGCGCGCTCTCGACGAGCAGCAGGCCGACCGTCGGCCAGCCACCGATCACCTGGCCGATCTGGATGATCACGTAGATCTCCAGGATCGGCACCACCAGCAGCGCCAGCGCCACGAACCACGGCATGTCCTACCCCTTTCTGCCTGAAGAAGGCAGTCTGAAAAGACTCCGGAGCTGACGTGCCCGGTGACCAACGCCCCACCGGCCGACCCGGGCCATCGCCTCGACGACGATCGCCCGCGACATCTTGGACTGACCTCGTTCGCGCTCCACGAAAGTGATCGGCACCTCGACCACCCGGAACCCGGACTTGATCGCCCGCCACGCCAGATCGACCTGGAAGCAGTAGCCCGCGGAGGCGACCTCGTCCAGTCCGATCCCCTCCAGTGTTGCGCGCCGGAACGCCCGATACCCACCCGTGGCGTCCTGCAGCGGCACGCCGAGCGCCAGCCGGGTGTAGATGTTGCCGCCCCGGCTGAGGATCTCGCGCGACTTCGGCCAGTTCTGCACCTCGCCGCCCTTCACGTACCGCGACCCCAGCACGAGGTCCGCGTCCCGCAGCGCCGTCAGCAGCCGGGGCAGCTGCTCAGGCTGGTGCGACCCGTCCGCGTCGTGCTCGACCAGGACGCCGTACGAGCGCTCGATGCCCCAGCGGAAGCCCGCGATGTACGCCGCGCCGAGGCCCTCCTTGCCCTTGCGGTGCAGGACGTGCACGTGGTCGTCGTTGGCGGCCAGCTTGTCCGCGAGCTCACCGGTGCCGTCGGGCGAGTTGTCGTCGGCGACCAGGACGTCGGCCTCCGGTACGGCGTCGCGCAGCCGGCTCACGATCGGCTCGATGTTCTCGGCCTCGTTGTACGTCGGGATGATGACCAGGATCCTGCCGAGATCCGCGAAGGGGGTCGTGCTCACGCTGCTCCTGCCTCCCGGTGACAACTCTGTCACCGGGCTCCGAAAGGGGCCTGACTCAGGCCGGGACCTTTTCGCGGCTGCGCGTGGGCGCCGGCGGGGTGTCCGGGCCGTGGTCCGCCCGGCGGCGGCGAGCCACCAGCGCGAGGACCACACCCAGGATCCCCAGGCCGGTCAGGATCCACTGCGGCCAGCCGCCGAGTGTGGTGGCCAGCGTATTGGTATCGCGCACCGGAACCGAGGCGACATACACGTCCGGCACGAACTGTGACGACTTGTGCTCGACGGTGCCGTCCGGCTGGATCACGCCGGAGATCCCGCTGGTGGACGCGATCAGCACGGTCCGGCCGGTCTCGATCGCCCGCATCCGGGTGATCGCGAACTGCTGCTCGGGCTGGCCGGTGTCGCCGTACGTCGCGTTGTTCGTCTGGACGACCAGGATCTGGGCGCCGCCCTTCATCACGTCCTCGACGACGTCGTCGTACGCGACCTCGAAGCAGATCACGTCGCCGTAGGTGACGCCGTTGATCGGCAGCACGCCGGGCACCGTGCCGGGCGCGGTCTGCCTGCCGACCATCTCCAGCCGCTTGATGTAGGGCAGCAGTTGCTCGCGGAACGGGATGTACTCGCCGAACGGCACCGGGTGCCGCTTCGCGTAGATCTGCCCCGCGCCCTTGACCGGGTCCCACACCACGCCGGTGGTCTGCCGCTCGTTCGGCCCGGGGCCTTCGAGTACGGCGCCGACCAGGATCGGCACGTCGACGGCCTTGACCGCTTCCTCGATGTCGGCCTTCGTCTCGGCGTCCTTGAACGGGTCGATGTCGGTCGAGTTCTCCGGCCAGATGACGATGTCCGGCTTCTCCTCGGTGCCTGCCGCGACGCGCTTCTGCAGGTCGAGGGTCGCGTTCAGGTGGTTGCGGGTCACGGTCCGGGCGCGGCCGAGGAACTCCAGGCCCTTGCCCGGCACGTTGCCCTGCACCATCGCCGCGGTCACGACCTTGCCGTTGCCCTCGGTCGAGAGGTCGATCAGCGCGCTGCCGCCGACGATCGCGACCCCGGCGACCAGCGCGACGGCCCGGAGCTTCAGCGAGCTCTTCGGCTTCAGTACGGCGTACACCAGCACGCCGAGCACCGCGATCGCGAAGCTCAGCCCCGGGATGCCGACCAGGGACGCCAACTTGCCGAGCGGCGAGTCGGCGAACGCCCACGCCAGCCGGCCCCACGGGAACCCGCCGAACGGGATCGACGCGGTCGCATACTCGGTCGCGACCCACAGGCACGGGATCAGGACCGGCCACCACTTCAGCTTCAGCACCTGGGTCGCGAACGCCCCGAAGACCGCGTAGAAGAGGCCCTCGAGGATCGCCAGCGCGATCGCGGCGTCGCCGCCGATCACGCTGAGCCACGGCACCAGGACGAGGTAGTAGGTGATGCCGAACCCGGCGCCGATCAGGAATCCGGCCTTGGCCGAGGCGCCGTTCAGCGCGGCCAGGAACAGCGGTACGGCGACGACCGTCAGCCAGGGGTAGTCGTGCGGTTCGAAGGCGAAGCCGAGCAGCGCGCCCGCGAGCACGGCCACGGCGACCCGCGGCAGGACCCGTCCCAGAGCCTTCAACCGGTCCACGCGGTAACCCCTTGTCCTCACTGACCCGGCGGACGCCGGTCGCTCGACCGTACAACGTCCCGGACAAGCAAATGTATCCGGTCAGTAGCCGGGAGGCGGCGATCGCGGAAAGTGAACACCAATAGACACAGGGCGAGGAAGTGAATCCGTCTCAGAAAAGAGGAAAGAGGCTCGGCGCGCCTTCGGACCAACCGTCGATGCACTGGCTGCGCACCGTCCGGCTGTTGTCTACTGGCCGCCGAGCCTCTTCCACCTCTGCCCCGCGGGGGGCTAACCACCGGCGATCTCAGCCCCCGTCGACTCAGGCCTGGCACTGGCCTGGTCAGCGTCGCGGGATCATCCGGTGGCCGAACTTCGTGTGACCGTTGATAAAACGGGATATGACGACTCCCAAAACGATGCTCGCTGGCGGCGACGGTGTCAACCTCTCCAGCGGCTCCTTGAGGCCGTTGTAACACATTCGCCTGCCCGGTACGGATAAAACCAGCCCGGTACGGATAAAACGAGAATCCGTCAGCGTAGTCACGTTACAGAGCCGTCTTGGCACTCCACGTGACCGTTACCCACGGCAACCAATCGTCACCCAACCGGTACGACGACGGTCCCCTTTGCGCGCGTGATCACAAGCGGCTCGGCCAGCACCTCGGCCGCCGACTCGGACACGTCCGGCCGGCCCCGGCAGACCACCGACGCGCTGAAGTCGAGCTCCCGGCTGCGGTTCCCGACCCGGCTGATCGTCGCCGTCACCTCGATCACGTCGCCGGCTCGCAGCGGCTGCAGGAACTGCACGTCGGAGTACGACGCGAACAGCCCCTCGTCGCCGTCGGCCTGGATGCACACCTCGGTCGCGACGTCACCGAACAGGCCGAGCACGTAGGCGCCGTCGACCAGGTTGCCGGCGTAGTGCGCGTGGCTGTACGGCACGTACCGCCGGTGCGTGACACTCAACCCGATAGTTGCCTTTGACACCTATGCGCTCCTCTTGCCGGTCGTCTGCTTGCGTCGGGTCACGAGTGCGTCGACCAGGTAACTGGCCACCTCGCCAGGGGTGGTGCCGCGGCCGAACACCCGGTCCACCCCGAGCTCGCCGGCCATCTGCTCGGTGAAACGGGGGCCACCGGCAACCAGTACCGGCCGGGCGTCCTCGGGGTAGGCCTCGCGGAACGCGGCCGACATCTCCTTGGTGTTCAGCACGTGCGCCTCCCGCTGGGTGACCACCTGCGACACCAGGATCGCGTCCGCCTTCTCCGCCCGGGCCCGCCGTACCAGCTCCGGTACGGCGACCTGTGCGCCGAGGTTCACCACCTTCAGCTCGCGGTAGTACTCCAGGCCCTTCTCGCCGGCGAATCCCTTGATGTTCATGATCGCGTCGATGCCGACCGTGTGCGCGTCGGTGCCGATGCATGCGCCGACGATGGTCAGCCGGCGGCGCAGCGTCTTGCGGATCGCGAGGTTGACCTCCTTCGGCGACAGCAGCGGATAGTCGCGCTCGATCACCTCGACCTTGCTGGTGTCGACCAGGTGGTTCACCGGCCCGTACACGACGAAGAAGGTGAAGTCCGGTCCCATCGCCTTGGCATGCACGACCAGCGCCGGGTCCATGCCCATCTTGTTCGCCAGTTGTACGGCGGCGCCCTCGGCCCGCTTGTCGTGCGGGACCGGCAACGTGAACGACAGCTGCACCATGCCGTCGCCCGTGGTGTCGCCGTACGGCCGGATGATGGTCACTGGGTCTCCTCCATCAGCTCGATCGCCGGGTTGTAGTACTCCCCCGACTTGCGCGCGACGCCATCCAGGCCGCGGCCCGCGTCGGAGGGGCGCTTCATCAGGCCGAAGGTGCCGTCGCCGATCGCGTTCAGCAGGCCGTCGTCGACGATCTCCTCCAGCAGCTCGACCGACTCGGCCAGCACCTGGCGGGCGCGGGAGGCGATGAACCCGTTCGGCTCCGGCCGGAAGTCCTCGTGAAGGTTGCCGGCGGCACCCAGCACGTAGCGGACGTTCTGCAGCGCGAGGTCGCGGTCGGAGATCCACGGCGTCACCACCGCCTCGGTCATCATGCCGACCAGCAGGATGCCCTGCCCCGTCATCGCCCCGACCAGGTTGAAGAACCCGTCCAGCAGGTAGCCGCGGAACACGTCGCCGGTCATGTGCCGGGTCGGCGGCATCCACTTCAGCGGCGCGGCAGGGAACAGCTGCCGGGCCAGCATCGCGTGCGCGAGCTCGAGCCGGAACGAGTCCGGCAGGTCCGGGTTGATCTCGAACGCGTGCCCGAGCCCGAGCTGCCAGTCCTCGAGCCCGGCCTCCTTGGCGAAGTACTCGTTCAGCAGCTGCGACACGGTCACGGTGTGCGCGGCCTCGACCGCGTCCGCGGTGGTCAGGTAGTTGTCCTCGCCGGTGTTGATGATGATCCCGGCGCGGGCGTGGATCTGTCGGCTGAACCGTTGGTCGACGAAAGTGCGGATCGGGTTGATGTCGCGGAACAGGATCCCGTACATCGAGTCGTTCAGCATCATGTCCAGCCGCTCCAGCCCGGCCAGCGTCGCGATCTCTGGCATGCACAGCCCGGACGCGTAGTTGGTCAGCCGGACGTACCGCCCCAGCTCGCGCGAGGACTCGTCCAGCGCGGCCCGCATCAGCCGGAAGTTCTCCTGCGTCGCGTAGGTCCCGGCGAACCCCTCCCGGGTGGCCCCTTCGGGCACGTAGTCGAGCAGGGACTGCCCGGTCGACCGGATCACCGCGATGATGTCCGCGCCCTCGCGCGCGGCCGCCTGCGCCTGCGGGATGTCCTCGTAGATGTCGCCGGTGGCAACGATCAGGTAGATCCACGGCCGCTGCTCCGGATCCCCGTGCCGCTTGATCAGCCGGTCCCGCTCCCGCCGCCGCGCGTCGATCCGCTTCAGCCCGGCCGCCGCCGCCTTCCGCGCCGCGGACCGCGCCCGTACGGCGTCCCGCCCTTCAGGCAACCGGAACGTCACGGACCCCGAGGCCGCCTTCTGCGCAAGGACACTCAGGTCCTCGGCGTCACCACGCACCAGCGCGTCCCACACCGGGAGCGCGATACCGTGCTCGAGCCCTACATCTGCACGGACCGTGTCCGCGAGCCGGTTGACCCACGGGATGCCTTCGGAGTCGGCGCCGGCCAGCCCGGCCAGCCGCAGGACCGCCCGCTCGACAGACACCGTGGTGTGCTGCCGCGCCAGGTTGACGATCGGCCGCCCGGCCTTGCGCGCCAGGCTGCGCGCCTTCCGGACGGTGACCGGATCCAGGTCGAGCTTCTTCACTGTGACCACTTCTGGGACCATCCCTCGGCTTCGTAGACGACACGGCCACCGACGACCGTCCGCAGGCAAGTCGGAATTCCCGCAGTCAGGTCCGGGAGCACCGGCACGCCCGCCCGCGGATCAGTCGACCAGGCCGCGACCCGCGAGTCGGGTGTCTGGACGACCAGCTCTGCATCGCTCTCCCAGATCGCGTACGTCGCCGCGGTGCTGGGCGCGAGTACGCCGGCATCGTCGATACCGGCCGCCCGCCAACCCCCACGGGTGTGCGCCTGGAATGCCGCCCGCACGGTGATCCGCTCACTCTGCTCGTGGTGGAACGCGGCCGCCCGCACAGCCTCCCAGCCGCCGAGCTCGGTCACCGGCGCGTCCGACCCGAAGGCCAGTACGACGCCCGCGCGGGCCAGCGACCCGAACGGGTTCATCCCCTGCCACCGGTCCCCCACGCGCTCGGCGTACATGTCGTCCGGCCCACCCCAGTGCGCGTCGAACATCGGCTGCACGCTCGCGACGACACCACAGCGCGCGAGCGTCGCGATCACGTCCGCGCTGGGCATCTCGACATGTTCGAGCCGGTGCCGCGCGGCGACGAGAGCCTGCACGCCCACCTTCTCCGCGGCGAGCTCGAAGCCGCGCGCGATGTTGTCGAGGGCCTGGTCGCCGATGCAGTGGAAGCCCGCCTGCACGTTCCGTTCGGTCGCCGCGATGACGTGCTCGGCGATCTCCTCGGCCGTCAGGTAGGCATGCCCGCGGTGGTCGGCGCGATCGGCGTACGTCTCGCGAAGGGCCGCCGTACGTGATCCGAGGGCGCCGTCCGCGTTGAGGTCGCCGGCAAGACCGGCCAGGCCGTACGTCGCCACGTGCTCGAAGGCGCCCGGCTCGCCCCAGTACAGGGTCGCCGACAGGCCGACCTCGTCGGCCACCTCGCGAATGATCGGCAGCTCCCACAGCGGCCCGATGTGCGGCGCGGCCATCTCGTGGAATGCCCCGATGCCGCGGGACGCCATCACCTGCAGCGCCGCCTTCACATCGGCACGCCGCTGGTCGGGCCCGATCAGCTCGCTCAGCAGATCACGTACGGCGTGATGCGCGTCGCGCTCCACACGGCCGGTCGCGTCGTACCCAACTCCTGTAGCGGCGGGCACCAGAGCCGACGAGATCACGCCGGAGTGGCCGTCGACTCGGGAGACGTAGACGCGGCGACCGCCGGCCGCCCGGTCCAGTTCCTCCGCCGTCGGCGGGCGGCCCTCGGGCCAGTTGGTCTCGTCCCAGCCGGCGCCGTCGATCACCGCGTCGGCCGGCAGGTTGGCCGCGAACGCCGAGAGCTTGTCGAGCGCTTCGGTGAGCGACGCCGTACCGGTGAGGTCGAGGCCGGTCAGCAGCGCGCCGGTCTGGGCGGTGTGGACGTGGGCGTCGACGAAGGCCGGCGTGACCAGCTTGCCGTCGAGGTCGATCACCTCGTCCGCGCCGTCGGCGTACGACGAGGCGCCGGTGTCGTCACCGAGCCAGGTGACCACACCGTCGTCGAACGCGATCGCGGTCGCGTGCGGGTCGGCGGGAGAGTAGACGGAACCGTTCGTCAGAAGTGTGCGCACGGCTCAATCCTCCGCCAGCCTGCTTTCGAACAGTTCGCGGACACCCGGCTCACTGCGCAACAGCTCCATCGCGTAGTCCGCATGCCCCGGCACGTACCCGTTGCCGACCAGCATGGTCACGTCCGCCGCCAGGCCTTCCGCACCGAGCGCAGCGGCGGAGAACGACGTCGCCATCGAGAAGAAGATCACAGTGCCACCAGCCGCAGTCGCCAGTACGGCGCCATGCTCGCACCCTGGTACGTCGACGCACACCACGGTGATGTCCGCCGGTCCCCCGGCCTGCTCAACCGCTGCAGCGAGGGCCACCGGATCACGCGCGTCGGCAAGCGCGACCACGTCGGCCGGCCCTGCTGCGTTCAGCTTCTCGGCCTCGTGCTGGACCGGCACGATCCCGATAGTCCGGGCCGCACCCGCGTGCCGCGCTGCAGCAAGCGACAGCGACCCACTTTTACCTGCGCCGCCAATTACTGACACGACAGGCTTTGTGCCTTTGTCGACATACTGGCGCACCACGCGGGCGGTCAGCGCCGGTGCGCCGCATACGTCCATGACAGCCAGCGACAGCTCCGGCTTCAGGTCGTCCGGGAGCTTCGCGACGATCGACCGGGCGAACAGAATCGCGTGTCCCTGGGCCGGCACCTGCTCGCTCTTGCCGTCCCAGCTCGCCAGTGCGTCGGTGATCTGCAGCGGCGTCAGCGTGAGCGAGACCAAGGTCGCGACGCGGTCACCGGGCGCGACGCCGAGCGGCGACTCCGGGCCGACCTCGTCGACCACTCCGACGAGCATGCCGCCGGACCCGGTGACCGGGTTCTGCATCTTGCCGCGCGCCTCGACGATGTCGAGCACCGCCTGGCGGACCGCCGTACCGTCGCCGCCGTGCGCCTCGGCGAGCTGGCGGTACGACGCGGCGTCCAGGTTCAGCCGCTCGACCGCGATGCGGACCTCGTCCGGCCAGATCTCGGGACGCGCGTCGAGTTTCTCCGCCGCCTGCGGCAACACGCCGGACGGGGTGATCACACGGTGCAGTCCTACCGGGCTAGACGACACGGGGCCTCCTTCACGAGTAAGGCAAAATACTACTCAGATCGCGGTATGACGAGAATTCTTGCGGCGTACTGTTGGATCTGAGGGAAGTTCTATCGCTATCCTCACACTAGACCGCATCGCCCCTGAAGCCCCGGAGGCCTCTGTGACCGACCTGATCAGCCCCGCCGTGCTGCCCGAGGGTGGCGCCGTACCGCAGCCGGACGACCTCGCCGGCCAGCCGTACGCGTACCGGCGAGCCGAGCTGGTGGAGCCGGACTGGACTCGCATCCCGGGATGGAAGGACGTGACCACCGAGGAGTGGCGGTCGGTGCAGTGGCAGCGCGCGCACTGCGTGAAGAACGTCAAGCAGCTGCGCGACGTGATGGGCGACCTGCTCGAGGAGCGGCTCTACGAGGACCTCGCCCGGGACCAGGCCGAGCGGGCGACGATGTCGATGCTGCTGCCGCCGCAGATGCTCAACACGATCGTTCCCGACGACGACTACGCGGGGACCTTCACCGACGCGTTCTACGCCGACCCGGTCCGCCGCTACATGCTTCCGGTGTTCAGTGACCGTCGTACCGACTGGCCGTCGCACCCGCACGCGACTCGGGACTCGCTGCACGAGCACGAGATGTGGGCCACGGAGGGGTTGACCCACCGCTACCCGACGAAGGTGCTGGCGGAGGTCCTGCCGACCTGTCCGCAGTACTGCGGTCACTGCACCCGGATGGACCTGGTCGGCAACTCCACGCCGGTCATCGACAAGCTGAAGTTCGTCGCCAAGCCGCAGGCCCGGCTCGACGCGATGCTCGACTACCTGCGCCGTACGCCGGGAGTCCGCGACGTCGTCGTGTCCGGCGGTGACGTGGCGAACATGCCGTGGCCGCGGCTGGAGGCGTTCCTCAGCAGCCTGCTGGAGATCGAGAACATCCGCGACATCAGGCTGGCCACCAAGGCGCTGATGGGGATGCCGCAGCACTGGCTGTCGGACGACGTCCGGGCGGGTGTCGAGCGGGTCAGCCGGACCGCGCGCGAGCGCGGCGTGATGATGGCCATCCACACCCACGTGAACGCGGCGCAGTCGGTGACGCCGTTGGTGGCCGAGGCAACGAAGGCGATGTTCGAGGCCGGCATCCGGGACGTGCGCAACCAGGGTGTGCTGATGCGCGGCGTGAACGACTCGGTGCCGCAGTTGCTCGACCTGTGCTTCGCGCTGCTCGATGGCGCGACGATCACGCCGTACTACTTCTACATGTGCGACATGATCCCGTTCTCGGAGCACTGGCGAGTGTCGGTGCGCGACGCGCAGCACCTGCAGCACGGCATGCTCGGCTACCTGCCCGGCTTCGCCACCCCGCGCATCGTCTGCGACGTCCCGTACGTCGGCAAGCGCTGGGTGCACCAACTGTCCGAGTACGACGAGGTCCGCGGCATCTCGTACTGGAAGAAGAACTACCGCACCGGGATCGAGCACCAGGACCCGGAGGCACTGAACCGCACCTACGAGTACTACGACCCGATCGACTCCCTGCCCGCCGCCGGCCAGGAGTGGTGGAAGCAGCACGCCGGCACCTCCCTCGCCGAAGCCGAGAAGCGCGCCGCCGCCTCCCGCGAGGCCGCCGAGTCCCAGAAGCTCCTGCAGATCAACTAACCCGATCCCGTCTTCGGTGCCACCAATGCAGGGGGTGGCATCGGAGGCGTTCCGCTGGGCGCGGCAACTTCCGGCGACCCGAGACCCGAACCGCTCCAGTGCCCTGCACAACCGCTAGCATCGCGGCTGGTCAACCGTCCGGCCGGCCTGGGGCTTGCCGCGATCTCGGGAGTTCGTGTGCGGGTAGTCCGCTCTGTTCTTGGTGTCCTATTCGCCCTGCTCGGCCTGATCATCGGTGCCGCCGGAGCTGTTGCCGCCTTCTGGCTGGTCGGTCCGGACGACACGATCTACTCCGGTGAACAGCACCTCACCAGCAAGGGCCTGGCCATCGCCTCCGCTCCCTCGCTGCTGGACCGGCACGGTCCCACACTGCACGTCAACGCACGGTCGACCGACGGCAAACCGGTGTTCGTCGGCGTGGCTCGCGACTTCGATGCCGCCAGCTACCTCAAGGGGCGCGCCCACACCGAACTGGTGCAGGTCGAGTACCCGATCTCGCTCTCCACCCAGGACGTCAAAGGCGCCGCCGGTCCGCTGGCGGCCCCCGACACTCTCGACTGGTGGGTCGCCAAGGCCTCGGGCGCCGGCACCCAGGAGCTCACCTGGCCGATCGCCGACGGACCGTACTCCGTGGTGATCATGAGCGCCGACGGGAAAACCGCACCCGACGTCCAGGCCGACCTGGGCATCGAGATCCCGGACGCGTTCCTGACCTCCCTGGTCGTGTTCGCGGTCGGGCTGGTGCTGCTTGCCCTGGGCATCTTCCTGATCCTGTTCCGCGGCCGCCGTACCTCCACCCCGAACCCGGTCCCCGCCGCGCAGGGCGGCTACGGCCCGCCGCAGCACGGCCCGCAGTCGCCCGGTCCTTGGTCCTCCGGCGCGCAGTACCCCGGTCCGCAGCACCCCGGCCCGCAGCACCCCGGCCCGCAGCACCCCGGTCCGCAGTACCCCGGTCCGCAGTACCCCGGTCCGCAGTACCCCGGTCCGCAGTACCCCGGTCCGCAGCCTCCGCCTCAGCAGTCGCCGGCCGGTCCCCTCCGCCGGGGTGTGGCGCTGACGGCGGTGTTCGCATTGGTCAGTGGTTGCGCGGCGATCCCGGAGCCGAACACCGTCCGGACGCTGACCCGCCCGGCGGTCACCGACGAGACCGCAACTGCCGTCATCGAGCACTACAACGAGGTCAACAACGCCGCCAGCAGCAAGCGCGACGGCAAGCTGATCGCCACCGTCGAAGGCGGCAACGTGCTCCGCCAGAGCCAGGCCAGCTTCACGATCAGCCGGGCCCTCGACAAGGCCGGCAAGGAGCTGACCACGCCGTACCCCTACACCGAGCCGGTGGTCGGTGCGCCGTCCTTCGGCAGCTACCCGATGCGGTTCGTCTCCTCGGCCGAGATGTCCGGCACCTCGGAGTACAGGCACCTGGGTGTCTGGGAACGCGAGACCGCCGGCAGCCCCTGGCTGCTCACGTTCTCCGCGGGCCCGAAGAAGGCCGTCCAGCTACCCGACCTCGCCGGCGTCCGGCCGGCAACGAAGTCCGACGACGCCAAACTCGTCGCCGCTCCACAAGCAGCCGCAAAGGCCCTCGCCGAGTACCTGACCGCCGGCGCCAAGTCCGCCCGCGCCGCGTCGTTCGCACCCTCCACGGAGATCACCGAATACCTCGCAAATGTCGCGCGGGACAAGGCCGAGGCGCTCGACGAGCCGCAGTACTTCCGCACCGCCACCGTCACCACCACCGTCAGCGAACCGCCGACGTCCTTCGTGACCAAGTCCGGCACCGCCCTGGTCTTCGTCTATCTCACCAGGGACTACCTCGCGACGGCTCAACCGAACTCCTGGCTCAGGTGGGTGAGCGGGCCGGTCGTCGCGTTCAGCCCGAGCACGGTGCGGCACGACAACGCCTTGACGAAGAAGTCCCTCGTCGATGCCGCGCTGCTGATCCCGCCGAAGGGCGGCGGCAAGATCCGGCTCGTCTCCCTCGAGTCCCAGCTGATCGACGCCGGCGGCTACTGACGGTCCGCCCCGTGGGACGACGTGAAGCCGGGCGAACTGGGTGAGAACATCACCACCCGCGGCATCGACCTCCTCGGACTCCCCCAGGGCACGCGGCTGCGCATCGGCCCCGCGGCAGTCCTCGAAGTCACCGGCCTCCGCAGCTCGTGTCAGCAGATCAACACCTTCACCCCCGGCCTGCTCAAGGAGCTCATCCACACCGACCCCGACGGCGCCGTCGTGCGCAAAACCGGCATCATGTCCGTCGTGGTGACCGATGGAGTCATCCACCCCGACGACCCGATCGTGGTGGACCTACCCGCCGCCCCGCACGTGCCGCTCGACGTGGTCTATCAGCCGAGTCGTTCCAGTGCAGCCTTGAGGGCCGTGTCGAGTGCGTGGTCGGCTGGGACGGGAACATCGGGGATCACTCCGACGCCTTCCCAGTTGGTGCCGGTCACGCTGTTGATGGTCCGGGCGGTCGGCACGGTCACGAGGATATGTTCGGTCACCGCGTGGCGGGCCGTCGGATGCGCGCCGCCGCGTGTCGTCTCACCAACGATGACGGCTCGGCCGTGCGCTTGAAGGGTGTACGCCACGTCCTCGCCCCCAGAGAACGTGATCTCGCTGGTGAGTACATAGACCGGGTGGTCCACATAGCGCGGCGCAGGAAGGTGCGCGCTCGTCCAGTACTGGCGGGTGGTGCCGGTGGACCGCTCGTAGATGTCGTTGAGGTGCACCTGGTCGTCGCGGAAGAAGTAGCTGCACCACATCGCTGCCCCCTCCGGTGCACCGCCGCGACATGCGCGCAGGTCCAGGATGAGTGCAGCGCTGTGGGCGACCAGCTGCATCGCCGCGCCGATCGCGCCGGCGCCCTCGTCGGCGAACGCGATGCGCCTGACGTCGATGAGCCCGACGTTCCCGTCCAACTGCTCGACCCGGCGGATCCCCTGGTTCTCTGCCCTGAGGAGCGCAAGGAACGCGGCTCGCCCTTCATCTGCGTCCGCCGGATCCAGTGACTGCGGCTCGTCCACCCAGAGCAGCCGCAGATGCTTGTCCGGGCACACCTCCTGAAGGTGCGTGGTCACCAGCTCGCAGAGCACCTGTCCGTCCAGGTTGTCGTACTCCCCAGCCGCGAGACGGTGCCGGATCGCGGCGTCGATGTCCGCGGTCAGCTCAGGAAAGACATACCCAGCCTCGATTCTGTCCAGAGCCTGACCGACGATCTGTTCGTTTGTGAGCACGGCGAGCCACGCTAGACCGTGAACCAGCCGCACGGCCACCGAATTTCCAGCGGACCGAGTCGTTGAAGGTCAGGCAGGTGCGCCGATCAGGCTGGGCAACTCGGTGAAGGACCTGACCGTGGGGCCGGTCCAGGTGGGGTCGCTGTCGGAGTGCTCGGTGGTGCGGATGGCGTGCATACCGAGGGCCGCGGCGCCGGGGAGTTCCTTGTCGTTGCCGTCGCCGATGTAGATGCAGTCGGTCGGCTCGACTTCGAGGGCGTTGCAGGCGGCCAGGTAGATCTTGGGCTCCGGTTTGGCGGCGCCGACCTCGGCGGAGAAGGCGGTGGTCTCGAAGTACGGCGGCAGCGGACTGTGGGCCCACTGGAGCTGGGTCTCCGACGTGATGTTGCTGACCAGACCGAGCCGCCAATCCGCTGAACGCAAAGCCTCCAACGCAGCCAGGGTGCCCGCAGGGGCGGCGCTGAGCAGGCGCCGGGACAGGTCGCGGCGCATGGCGGTGGCGTCGAGCACCTGCTTGTCCGACGGATCGGCGCCAGTGCGGCGGGCGATCACGCGCAACGTGCTCGGCAGGTCGCCGTACGCGCCGATGAAACGCTCGTACGACGTCGCGGCGAACTCCCGCGTGAACGCCTCGGCATCCACCCCGAGCACCTCACACATCGCCTGGTTCACCACCTCGCGCTCGGCGTCCCCACCCGGCACGAGCGTGCTGAACAGATCAACCAGCAGCGCCTTCACAGCGCCGGGGGACGGCGTTCGTACGGCGTGCTGAGGACGATTGTGGTTGTGGTCGAGACGTTGGCGCGGGCGCGGATGACGGCCAGCAGGTTCTCCAGCGCGGCCGGTGAGGCGACCCGGACGACCAGGATGTAGCTGGAGTCGCCGGCCACCGAGTAGCAGGATTCGATCTCGCGGACCTCGCGGAGCCGCTCGGGCGAGTCGTCCGGCTGGGAGGGGTCGATCGGCCGGATCGAGATCAGCGCGGTGAGCGGCAGGTCGAGGGCGGTGTGGTCGACCGTTGCCGCGTACCCCTGGATGATGCCGCGCTGCTCCAGCCGCTTGACCCGCTGGTGCACGGCCGAGGTGGACAGGCCGGTCGCCTTGCCCAGGTCGGTGAAACTCATCCGGCCGTCGGTCGCCAGCAACCCCACGATCTTGCGGTCCAGGTCCTCCACGGTGATGACCTTACTGGAGCAAGGCGCCCGCCCGCAGACGTTCTCACCGGGACAGGGTCAGCACCACCCCGGCGTGGTCCGAGGGCCAGAGCCCGGTGACCGGATCCTTGGCCGCGCTGGTGGCCCCGGTGACCTCCCCGGCGACGACCCGGACCTGTTCGCCGGGCGCCGGGCGGGCGAAGATCATGTCGATCCGGTGGTCGAACGACGGTGGCGCCGGTTCGTCGACGGTCTCGTTCAGGCCGGACGTCCACCCCTGCTCCGCAGGTCGCCAGGTCAGCCAGAGATCGGTGAACCCGCCCGGTCCGGTGATGAAGTTGTACGGCCCGTTGTGTGGCGTGCCGAGCGGATCGGTCGGTTTGACGGTGCTGTTCAGGGGATCGGAGTTGCAGTCGCAGCCGATGATCGTGGTCCGTCCGCGGTCGCCCGCCGGACCGCTCAGCATCTCCATCGCCTGGGCCAGGGCCAGGTCGGAGCTGAAGGCCTCCAGATGGGTGTTGACGAACCGGAACGACCGGCCCGACCCGTGCGCGACGTCGACCCAGTTGAAACCACGAATGGTCGTGGCCGGCAGACCCGCGACGTCGAGCACGAGCCGGGCGTCGTACTGTCCGCTGCCCGAGTCGATGACGCGGAGATTGCTGGAGGCCCGGAGCAGCACGACATCGCTGACCGTGAGTCGCACATCGCGCCCCTGGGTCGCCATACCTGTGAACGGGTTGCCGACGAAGGCGGGCGCCTCCACGTCGGACTCCCGCTGTACGACGACAGCCTTGTAAGGTACGCCGGCCTGGCGGAGATCCTGGAGGAGGATCGCCAGGAAGTCGTAGTCGACCGTTGTGGCGTTGAGCGCCCCCGGGCTTCCCGCGCCCGGCAGTTCGAGCGGCCCGTGCCGCCACAGCGCGACCTCCTGGACGCCGATCAGGTCCGGCTTCGCGCCGGCGATCTCCGCCGCGAGCAACTCGCTGCGGCGCGGGAAGTTCGTGCGGTCGACGATCTGCCGGGTGACGTGGTTCGCGTTGCCGAGCGCGACGAACGCCGCGGCCCCGGTGAGTCCGGCGGTGGCCCGGATCGGCCGCTGGATGTCCGCACCCAGGTAGATGTTGCGGGTCATCACGGTGACCGGCTTGTTCGGCTCGGCCAGGGCGGGAGCGGCGTGCAGCGGTACGGCGAGCAACGCCAACGCCGACGCGAGCCCGATCAATCTGGACGGCAACGACCTGTGCATGCGATCCCCTCCCCGGACACCCTGAACTGATCCTTGGGGCGTCGCGGCGTTCTGGCAAGGGCTCGTGGCGGTGATCGCGGTCTGTCGGAGGGCTGTGAAAGCATCACCCCATGGCTGAGACGGCGCAGCGCCTGATGCTGCTGGACACCGCGTCGCTGTACTTCCGCGCGTTCTTCGGCGTGCCGGACACGATGAAGGCCGCCGACGGGACGCCGACCAACGCGGTCCGCGGCCTGCTCGACTTCATCGCCCGGCTGACCGAGAACCACCGGCCGACCCACCTGGTCGCCTGCTGGGACGACAACTGGCGGCCGTCCTGGCGGGTCGCGCTGATCCCGTCGTACAAGGCGCAGCGGGTCGAGTTCGTCACCGCGAAGGGTGAGCAGGTCGAGGACGTGCCGGACCGGCTCGAGGTCCAGGTGCCCTACATCCGGGCCTGCCTGGAGGCGCTCGGGATCGCCGTCGTCGGCGCCGCGGACCACGAGGCGGACGACGTGATCGGCACGCTGTGCCACCAGGCGACCATGCCGGTGGACGTGGTCACCGGTGACCGCGACCTGTTCCAGCTCATCGACGACAGCCGCGGCATCCGCGTCGTCTACACCGCCGCACGCGGCGTCGGCCGGGCGGACGTGTACGACGAGAAGGCGCTGCTCGCCAAGTACGAGATCCCCGCCAACCGGTACGCCGACTTCGCCACGCTCCGCGGCGACGCCTCGGACGGCCTGCCCGGCGTCAAGGGCGTCGGTGAGAAGACGGCCGCCTCCCTCGTCACCGCGTACGGCGACCTGGACGGCATCCGCGCGGCGGCCGCCGACCCGAGCACACCGATGGCGCCGTCGGTGAAACGGAAGATCCTGGACGCGAGCGACTACCTCGATGTCGCCACGAAGGTCGTCGCGGTGGCCAAGGACGCCCCGGTCGGGACGTTCGACGCGACCATTCCGCACGAGGTGAAGGACCCCGAGCGCTGGCTCGACCTGGTCGAGCTCCTCGAGCTCGGCAGCAGCGCGCAACGCGTGATGTCCGCGCTGAAGCTGGGTCCCAAGGCATGACTGTGCTGATGCCGCGACTCCGTCGCGGCGGGTCATGGGGCCTCCCGGCCTTCCCTCGTCTCTCCGGTCGCTTCGCTCCCTCCGTTCCTCAGTCCAGGCCGGGAGGCCCCATGACCAGGCGCCAGCTCGCCGAGCAGTTCCGCGGTGAGATCGTCGAGTTGCGTCGTGCCCTGCATCAGGTCCCGGAGTACGACCTCGACCTGCCCAAGACGCAGCAGCTGGTCCTGAACGCGCTCGAGGGCCTGCCGCTCGAGATCACCCTCGGCAAGGAGCTGTCCTCGGTGACGGCCGTGCTGCGCGGCGGCCGTGGACCAGGGCCGGTCGTGCTGCTGCGTGGAGACATGGACGCGCTTCCGGTCACCGAGCGGACCGCCGTTCCGTACATCTCCCAGCACCCCGGGATGATGCATGCCTGCGGCCACGACCTGCACGTTGCCGGCCTGGTCGGCGCGGCGAAGATACTGTCCGCGTTGAAGGACGAGCTCCCCGGCGACGTCGTGTTCATGTTCCAGCCTGGTGAAGAGACCAGCGGCGGCGCGCCGATCATGATCCGCGAAGGTGTCCTCGACGCGGCCGGACGGCGTGCGGACGCGGCGTACGGGCTGCATGTCGGGTCCGCCAACCAGCCGCTGGGGATGTGGAGCAGCAGGCCCGGCCCGTTCATGGCCGCGGCCGACCAGTTGCACGTCCGCGTCGTCGGCGCCGGCACGCACGGCGCGACGCCGTACCGCGGCAAGGACCCGATCCCGGTGCTCTGCGAGATCGTCGGCGCCTTGCAGGCCATGGTGACGCGGCAGTTCGACGTGTTCGACCCGGTCGTGCTCACCGTCGGGCGGATCGCGGGCGGGACGAAGGAGAACATCATCCCGGACGACGCGTTCTTCGACGCGACGGTCCGGACCTTCTCCGAGGCGGCCCGGACCAAGGTCCAGCAAGCCGCGACCCAGCTGGTCGAGGGGATGGCGGCCGCGCACGGGCTGACAGCCGAGGTGAAGTACCAGCTCGGCTACCCGGTGACGGTCAACAACGCCGCGGAGTACGAGTTCGCCCGGAGCACGATCGTCGACCTCTTCGGCGCCGACCGGTTCCGCGAGCGTCCCAATCCGCGGTGCGGCGCCGAGGACATGTCGTACGTCCTGCAAGAGGTCCCCGGCGTCTACCTCAACATCAGCGCCTGCCGGTCCGCCGACCCGGACGCCGCTCCCGACAACCACTCGCCGCTGGCCGACTTCGACGACTCGATCCTCCCGGACGCGTCCGCCCTGCTGGCCGAGCTCGCCGTACGACGCCTCGCCCGCGGCTAACCCGCCTTCGCGCGAGTCCAGGCCAGCGCGGACAGGCCGATGCCCAGCACCGTGGTCAGCGCCGCGGCGAGGTAGACCGTCGACAGCCCTGGCCCGCCGATCACGCGTCCGCCGAGCCACCCGGCGAAGGCGGCCGCGACCTGGTACGCCGAGGCGTTGACGGCAATCGCCAGCGTCGGCGCCGCGACTGCGGTGGCGAGGACGCGTGTCTGCATGCCCGGGATCACGGAGAAGCCGACCGCCCCCGCGGCGAAGACCAGGACCGCCGTCATCGTCGTGCCGGTGGTCATCCACAGCCCGAGGAAGATCGCGACGAGCACGGTCAAGGCACCGAGTTGTGACGGCAGCAGAGCACGATCGGCCAGCCAGCCGCCGACCAGGTTGCCGACCGTGGCGCCGACGCCGTACAGCAGGAGCATGGGAGCGATCGCGCCGGCGCCGAACGAGCTGACCTCGGTCAGCAGCGGCGAGAGGTAGGTGAACACCATCAAGAGCCCGATGTTGGCAACCGCGGTCACCGCGATCGCCAACTGCAGATCGCGGTGGCGGAAGGCAGCGAGCTCGGTGAGTGCACCACCTCGCGTCCCGGGCTGATCCGACGGCACGAGCCTGCTGACCAGCAACAGGCCGACCGCGCAGACGAGAGTGATCCCTCCGAAGGTGGCTCGCCAGCCGAAGGCGGCACCGATCCACGTGCCGAGCGGCGCACCGAGGATCATGGCCAGGTTCATGCCGAAGGCAAGCTTCGCGACTGTGGTGCCTTGCTTCTCCGGGGGTGCGGCGGAGACGGCGATCACGATGGCGTTGGCGAAGAAGGTCGAGGTGACCAGCGCGGTCACGATCCGCGCCGCGAACAGGACGCCGTACCCGGGAGCGAGCGCCGAGAGCAGGTTGCCGGCGACCGCGACGGCCAGCAGGGCGAGCACCACCGGCTTGCGTGGCCGGCCTGCAGTGAGGGCCGTGAGCAACGGTCCCCCGACGATCATGCCGAGCGCGTACGCCGTCACGAGCAAACCGGCGGCGGGGATCGACACCGCCAGGTCGTCGGCGACCGCGGGCAGGATCCCGGCCAGGACGAACTCGCCGGTGGTGACGCCGAAGACGCAGACCAGCAGTGCCGGCAGCGGGCCGCGCATCAGAGCGCTGCGACGGTGCCGTCGACCACGTCGAGCAGCGCCTGCCGGTCGTCGGTGACCTTGGCCAGCACGCGCAGGCCGTAGTACGCGCTCTGGAACATGCGAGCGACCTGCGTCGGCGACCGGTCCGCCGACAGCTCACCGGACTCCTGCCCGATCGTGATCAGGGCGACAAGTGCCTCCTCGAGGTCCTTGAACTGTCGATGGACCAGCCCGGCGACCTCGCCGGTCCGGCCGCTGGTCTCGGTCGCGGCGTTGAGGGCGAGGCAGCCACGCCGACCGGGATCGTTCAGGTCGAGCTCGACCATGCTGAGCATCAGGCTCCGCAGCCGGTCGCGAACCGAGCCGTCGGTGGGCGCCAGCTCGTCCAGCTGCTGTGCTGCGCGCGTGGCGGCGTACCGCTTGATCGCCTCTTCGTAGATCGCGTGCTTGCTCGCGTACGCATTGTAGAGACTCCCCCGCTGCAACCCGGTGCGCTCACACAGGTCCTGCGTCGTGGTCGCTTCGTACCCCTTCTCCCAGAACACCTCCATCGCCGCGTCGAGGACGGCACTGTCACTGAACTTCCGGGGCCTGGCCATGACCCGACGCTAACCCATTCTTGACTGTTCAGTCAAAAACTCTCAGGGGGTAGCCGCGATGAACGAGGTGACGGCCGCGGCGAACTCGGCCGGCCGGTCTTCCTGCACGAAGTGCGCGGCGTTCGGGATGGCGACGTGCGGCTGGCCCTGCGCCCCTGGGATGCGGCCGGACAACGCTTCATGGTTGCCGCGGCTGACGTGGTCCTGCGCGCTGAAGGCGCACAGGAACGGTGTCCGCAGCTTCTCCAGCACCTTCCACGCGTCCACGATCAGCGGGTTCGAGTCGTCCTGGGCCGTGATCGGGATGAGTACGGCGAACCGGCGTACGCCGTGCAGGTACTCGTCGCCCGGGTACGGCGCGTCGTACGCCGCCCGCACGGCCGGTGCCAGCGCGGTCTGCGCGAAGCCGTCGACGATCAGGCCCGGCTGCAAGTCCCTGGTGCGCTGGGTGTACTGCAGCCACTCGGCGACGGACCGCCAGCCCGGGCCGAGGTCGCCGCCGCCGGCCCGGAGACCGGTGTTCGACGCGACCACACGACGGAAGCGGGTCGGGTTCTGCGCGAGCAGGAGCAGTCCGAGCGTCCCGCCCCAGTCGTGGCACACCAGGGTCACGTCTCGCAGCCCGAGGTGGTCGAACAGGGTCTCGCGCAGCCAGCGGACGTGGTTCGCGTAGGTGTAGGCGAACCGGTCGACCACCTTGTCCGACTTGCCGAAGCCGATCAGGTCGACGGCCACACAGCGATGCCCGGCCGCGACCAAGGGCGGGATGACGTGCCGGTACAGGTAGCTCCACGACGGGTTGCCGTGCAGCAGCACCACGGTCTCGCCCGATGCCTCTGCCGGATCGCTCGGGCGCTCGTCGACGTAATGCATCCGCACCACGTCGCCGGACCCATTGCCGAGCCTGACCTCTGCGTAGTGCGGCTCGAACGGGTAGTCCGGCAATTCCGCGAACCGCTCTTCAGGTGTACGCACCACCGTCATCATTTCGCTTCCCTTCTCTCAGTTGACGCGTCCTGAGAGGGAAAACGGCGGCCCGGTGTGACATCGCCGGGCCGGCTTGTGACGCAGCTCGCACCTAAGGTTGTCGTCAGCAACCCTTCAGTGACCCAGTCCAGCGTCGCGGGCCCGGATGATGGCCTCGGCGCGGTCGGCGACGTGCAGTTTGGCGAAGATGTTCGACACGTTGTTGCGGACCGTCTTCGGCGACAGGTAGAGCTCGGCGGCGATCTGAGCGTTGGAGCGGCCGGCCGCGACGAGGGCGAGGATCTCATGCTCGCGTGCGGTCAGCTGCGGGAACGGACTGCCGGGCGTCGCGGCCGGGGCGGCCGAGAAGAACTCGGCGACCCGGCGGGCGATGGCCGGGCCGAAAATCGCCTCGCCCTGCGCGACCGCGGTGATCGCGCGGACGATCTCGGCCTGGTTCGCGCCCTTCAGCAAGTAGCCGCGGGCCCCGGCGCGCATGGCGGCGAACAGGGTCTGGTCCTCCTCGGCCATCGTGAGTACGACGATGCCGATGTGCGGACTGTCCGCCGTGATGGCCCGGGTCGCCTCGATCCCGTCCAGCCGCGGCATCTGCACGTCCATCACCACGACATCGGGCTGCAGCTCGCGCGCCCGGTCCACGGCCTCCACGCCGTCGGCCGCCGTACCGACGACCTCGACGCCGTCCAGCGAGCCGAGCAACGCGGCCAGCCCGTCGCGGTAGACGGGATGGTCGTCGGCCAGCAGCACCCGCACCGGCTCAGCCATGGACGACCTCCGGTACGGCGTCCAACGGCAAGGTCACCCGGACGACGGTGCCACCACTCGCCGGGCACGTGACGCTGCAGACTCCGCCGAGCTCGGCGGCCCGTTCCCGCACCGACAGCATCCCCACGCCCGCCGCCACCTCCGCACCGATCCCGACTCCGTCATCGCTCACCGACAACTCCAACGCCGTCCCGTCCACCCGCAGCGTGATGTCACACCGGCTCGCTTCGGCGTGGCGGGCAACGTTCGTCAACGCCTCCGAGGCGATCCGGTACGCCGCCACCTCGACGCCGGCCGGCAACGGGCCGAGCGCATCCGCGTCGACCGACACAGCCAACCCGCCGAGCCGGAAGCGCTCTGCCTGCTGCTCGATCGCGCGTACCAGCCCGAGCTCGTCCAACGACGGCGGACGCAGGTCGTAGACCAGCCGCCGTACGTCGGCCAACGCGGCCGCAACCTCGGTCGTCGCCTGGTCGAGCATCCGATCGGCCTCCTCCGGCGCGGACTTCGCCAGGTTGCGGGCGGTCTCGATCCGCAGCGCGACCGCGCCGAGGCTCGGCCCCAGGCTGTCGTGCAGATCGCGGCGCAGCCGGCGGCGTTCCTCCTCGCGGGCGGCGACCAGGCGACTCCGGCTCTGCTGGAGCTCGGTGCTCAACTCACTGGCTCGCGCCGCCGCGGCCGCCTGCCTGACCAGATCACCGAGCAGTCGTTGGTCCCGCTCGGACAACGCCGTACCGCCGCCGGGAGAGAACACCAGCCGCCCGACCGGCTCACCGCGATAACCGACCGGCAGCGCGTGCAGCGGTTCCGACTCCCGTCCGTGCTCCACGATGGCGAACCCTTCGATCTCCACGCGGACGTACGGCAGCCGGAACGCCTCGGCCAGCGTGCGGGCGACCGCGCGGAGCTGCTCGTCCGGGTCGGCGGCCGACTCCAGCCGCTCGGCCAGCGTGGACATCGTGGCGTACGGGTCATCGCGTGAGCCCCGGACGAGGCGGCGTACCCATCGCCAGAGCCGGCTCCGCAGTGGTGCGTAGACCACGGCAACGACGGCGATCGCGACCAGGGCGGCATCCCGCTCGCCGAGGACCCCACCGGCGATCGCGAACACAGCCAGGTCGACGCCGACCACGAGCACCGCGAGGACGCCGTACAGGAACGTCGCCGAGAGCAACCGATCCACGTCGTACAGGCGGTGCTTGTTGACCGCGACGACGATCGCGGCCGAGGTGAGCGCGATCGCCAGGCCGAACATGATCGCCGAGACCGCGGGCGGGTTCTCGAACGGGACGAGCAGCACGATCATGTCGACCAGCGCGGCCCACATCAGCCAGCGGATCTGCGCCCGCCGCTCCCGCGCGGCCGCCCGGTAGCGGTGCACGGTCACGGCGAACGGAACAACGAGACTCACGAGCACGGCCGTGTAGGCGACCTGCAGCAGCGGCTCCCAGACACCGTACGGCAGGTCGATGCTGAACGGGTCCAGTGACAGCTGGGTGATTTCGGGCGGTAGCGCGGCGTTGTGGTAGCGCTCCAAGGTCTCCATGGGCGCGACCAGCAGCAGAAGCGGGAGCAGCACGGTCAGCGCGAGGCTGACGATCGACAGCCACCGCCAGAGCCGAGCGGTGGGCAGCCTTCCATCCGGGAAGAGCAGGATGAGCAACGGCAACCCAAGCAACAGGAACGCACCGAAGCGGGAGTAGAACCAGTACGCCGCCGACGCGCCGGGCAGCCCTGGAGACGTGTAGATCGCGTACGTCGCCCAGCTCGAGGCGAACCCGTCGATGATCCACAACAGGCCGGAGCCGGTCAGGATCCAGGCGATCGGGTGCCGCGGGAGACGCTGCAGGAGCAACAGACCGGGTATGAGCTGCGCGAGCCCGGACAGGGCGGCGGTCCAGCCCGCGTCCAGCTCGGCCGCGGGCGGAGGATCGGCGTTCCGGAGGTCGAGCGCCACCGTGGCAGCGACCAGCAGAAGCGCGGCTGCCCCGAGTACAGCCGGCCCCCATCCCCTCCGTGTGTCCTCCCCCACCGCTGCATTGTCACCCAGAGTGTGTCCCGCCGTCGCGGGTCAGCTGTCCCGTCCCGACTCGGGACACCGCCGGGGACCGCAGGCCCTGCCTCCCGGGTCGGCCGGCCCCGAAGACTCGTTGGCAAGACAAACCTCAGGGGGAGGAACTGCAATGACTACCACGCCTGCCAGGGCTCGCACCGACGTAGCACCGACGCTGCGCTCGACCACCGGCCCAGCAGAACGGTCGATCCGGCGACTGGGTCTGGGACTGACCGCGGGGACGCTGACGTGGGCCGCGAGCATCTTCGCGTTCACCACGGTGAACGACGGGGTGCCCGAGCGGATCGGGGACCTGACCGGGCTGGCGTTCCAGCTCGGCGTGTTCTGCCTGCTGGCGATCCAGTTCAAGACGCGCGCCACCGGCCGCTCACTCGTCCTGCTCAAGGTTGAGGCCGTCATCCTCGGGATCGCGAGCGTCTGGTCGCTGCTCCACGGGGTGCTGCCCGAGCCGCACCAGGACGCGGCCTGGCTGGTGCCGCTGGACATCTGCTGGCCGCTCTCGATGCTCGGAATGGCGGTGATCGCCGTGAAGATCGCCTTCGCCGGCCGCTGGCGCGGCGTACTCCGGTGGTGGCCCCTGATCGCCGAGAGCTGGGCGGTCGTGACGGTCCCGTCCATGATCCTCTTCGGCGACCAGGCCTCCCGCTGGGTAGGCGGTACGCACCTGCTGATCGGCTACGCCACCCTCGGCATCCTGATCGCCCTGAAGCCCCACCTCGTCGTCCCGAAGTAAGCCGAAGGGGGTGCCACTCGGTGGCACCCCCTTCAGCCATCAGACCCGGACTGCGCCGCCGGGTGGGGCGGCGGGCGCGGGGGCTTCCTGGTCGATGTCGACGACCGCTCCGCTGAACTGCGCGTTGTAGAGGCGGGCGTAGGCGCCGTCCACTGTGAGGAGCTCCTGATGGTTGCCCTGCTCGACGATCGCGCCGTCCTCCATGACCAGGATCAGGTCCGCGTCGCGGATCGTGGACAGGCGGTGGGCGATCACGAAGCTGGTCCGATCTGAGCGCAGGGCGGCCATCGCCCGTTGCACCAGCACCTCGGTGCGGGTGTCGACCGAGCTGGTCGCCTCGTCCAGGATCAGCAGCTGCGGGTCGGCCAGGAACGCCCTGGCGATGGTCAGCAGCTGCTTCTCACCGGCGCTGACGTTGCTGCCCTCCTCGTCGATCACCGTGTCGTACCCGTCCGGCAGGCTGTGGACGAACCGGTCGACGTACGTCGCCTTGGCCGCAGCGAGCATGTCCTCCTCGGTCGCGTTCAGGTTGCCGTACAGCAGGTTGTCCCGGATCGTGCCACCGAACAGCCAGGTGTCCTGCAGCACCATGCCGATCCGCGACCGCAGGTCGTACCGGGTCAGCTCGGTGATGTCGACGCCGTCCAGCGTGATCCGGCCGCCGTTCAGCTCGTAGAACCGCATGATCAGGTTGACCAGCGTGGTCTTGCCGGCCCCGGTCGGGCCGACGATCGCAACCGTCTGGCCGGGTTCGGCGACCAGGCTCAGGTCGGTGATCAGCGGCTTGTCCGGGTCGTACGAGAACGAGACGTGCTCGAACTCGACCCGGCCACGGGCGTCGGTGACCTTCTCCGGCGTCTCGTCGTCCGGCACCTGCTCCTTCGCGTCCAGCACCTCGAAGACCCGCTCGGCCGACGCCACCCCGGACTGCAGGAGGTTCGCCATCGAGGCCACCTGGGTGAGCGGCTGGGTGAACTGGCGCGAGTACTGGATGAACGCCTGGACGTCGCCCAGCGACATCGTGCCGGAGGCGACCCGCAGACCGCCGACCACCGCGATCACCACGTAGTTCAGGTTCCCGATGAACATCATCAGCGGCATGATCAGGCCGGAGATGAACTGCGCGCCGAACGCGGCCTGGTACAGCTCCTCGTTCTTCTTCGCGAAGTCCGCCTCGATCTCCTTCTGCCGGCCGAACACCTTGACCAGCTCGTGCCCGGTGAACGCCTCCTCGATCTGGCCGTTCAGCGCGCCGGTGTGCCGCCACTGCGCCACGAACCGGGTCTGCGACCGCTTCGCGATCGCCGCGGTCACGATCATCGAGATCGGGATCGTGACGAGCGCGATCAGCGCCAGCAGCGGCGAGACCACGAACATCATCGTCACCACGCCGATCACCGTCAGCAGCGAGGTGAGGAGCTGGCTCAACGTCTGCTGCAGGCTGGTCGAGATGTTGTCGATGTCGTTGGTCACCCGGCTCAGCAGCTCACCGCGCGGCGCGCCGTCGAAGTAGCTCAGCGGCAGCCGGTTGAGCTTGTCCTCCACCTCGGATCGCAGGTCGAAGATGGTGCGCTGGACGATCCCGTTCAGGATGTAGCCCTGCATCCAGGACAGCACGAACGACCCGGCGTACAGGCACAGCACCAGCAGCAGGACATTGCGCAGGGCATCGAAGTCGATGCCGACGCCGGGGATCAGGTCGATCCCCTGCAGCAGGTCGGCGAGCCGGCCGTTGCCGGAGGCCCGGGTCTGCTCGATCACCTGCTCCTTGCTCATTCCGCTCGGCAGCCCCTTGCCGATCGCGCCGGCGAAGATGATGTCGGTCGCCCGGCCGAGGATCTTCGGGCCGAGCACTGACAGCGTGACGCTGCCGATCGCGAGCAGGATGACGCCGAACACCTGGGTCCGGTGCGGGCGCAGCCGGGCCAGCAGCCGCTTCGCCGACGGCAGGAAGTCCAGCGACTTGTCCCCCGGGATCCCGCCCGGCGGCCCGAACGCCCGCCCGGTCGTCGGCCGCTCGGTCGCCTTCACCGTGGCCGGCCCCTGCCCATTGGGAGACGGCGGTGTCGTCTTCTCCTCGCTCATCGACGTCCTCGCTTCGCTCCGGGCGCCGATGAGGCTCGAGGCGCACTGTGCTCAATGGTGAACTCGCTCCGCTCCTTCACGCCGCCTCCTCCGCGGATCGCTGGGACTCGACGATCTCGACGTACGTCGGGCAGCTCTCGAGCAGCTCGTCATGCGTGCCGGTGCCGACGATCGCGCCGTCCTCGATCACGACGATCTGGTCGGCGTCCACGATCGTCGACACGCGTTGCGCCACGATCACCACGCATGCCTCGGCCGTGACCGGTCGCAGCGCTGCCCGCAACCGGGCGTCGGTGGCCAGGTCGAGAGCGGAGAACGAGTCGTCGAACAGGTAGATTTCCGGTTTGCGGACCAGCGCCCGGGCGATCGCGAGCCGCTGCCGCTGACCGCCGGACACGTTCGTGCCGCCCTGCGCGATCGGCGCGTCCAGCCCCTCCGCCATCGCCTCGACGAAGTCCTTGCCCTGGGCAATCTCCAGCGCCGTCCAGAGCTCCTCGTCGGTAGCGTCCGGGTTGCCGTAGCGCAGGTTGCTGGCGACGGTCCCGGAGAACAGGTACGGGCGTTGCGGCACCAGGCCGATCCGCTCCCACAGGGCCTCCGGCTCGATGTCACGGACATCGATGCCATCCACCAGGACCCGGCCCGCGGTCGCGTCGAACAACCGGGGAACCAGCGACAGCAGCGTGGTCTTGCCGGCGCCGGTGCTGCCGATGATCGCAGTCGTCCGGCCCGGCGAGGCGACGAAGCTGATGTCGCGCAGCACCGGCTCGGCCGCGCCCGGATACTGGAACGAGGCGTTCTCGAAGACCAGCTGCCCGCGACCGGTGAAGGTCCGGATCGGGGTGACCGGCGGCCGCACCGAGGACTCGGTGTCGAGCACCTCGCCGATCCGGTCCGCGCACACCGAGGCGCGCGGCACCATGATCATCACGAACGTCGCCATCATCACCGAGAACAGGATCTGGATCAGGTAGCTCAGGAACGCGGTCAGCGCGCCGACCTCCATCGTCCCGTTCTCCACCCGGGAGGCGCCGAACCACAGCACCGCGATGCTGGACAGGTTCAGGATCAGCATCACCACCGGGAAGACCAGCGCCATCAGCCGGCCGGCCTTGATCGCGGTGTCGGTGAGGTTCTCGTTCGCCTCGCCGAACCGCTCCACCTCGTGCGGCTCGCGGACGAACGCGCGGACCACCCGGATCCCGGTGATCTGCTCGCGCAGCACCCGGTTCACGCCGTCGACGTTCTTCTGCATCCGGCGGAACTGCGGGACCATCCGGCTGGCGATGAAGCCGACCGACGCCGCCAGCAACGGCACCGCGACCGCCACCAGCCAGGACAGGCCGACGTCCTCGCGGACCGCCATCACCACGCCGCCGACCATCGTGATCGGCGCGGCCACCAACAGCGTGCAGGTGGTGACCACCAGCATCTGGATCTGGGTGACGTCGTTGGTGCTGCGGGAGATCAGCGTCGGCGCGCCGAACTGGTTCACCTCACGGGCGGAGAACTCCCCGACCCGGTGGAACACCGCGGAGCGCAGGTCCCGGCCCAGCAGCGCGGCCGTCTTGGCGCCGAAGTAGACGGCGAACACCGTGCAGATGATCTGCACCAGGCTGACGGCAAGCATCCAGCCGCCGGTCTCCATGATGTAGCCGGTGTCGCCCTTGGCCACGCCGTTGTCGATGATGTCGGCGTTCAGGCTGGGCAGGTAGAGGGAGGCGATCGTCCCGATCAGTTGCAGGACGACCACCATGGTCAGGTTTCCCGCGTACGGCCGCAGGTGCGTACGCAAGAGTCGCAATAACATCAGGCATCCCCAGAGTCGTTGGTGCGAGGGCCGTCGAGTGCGAGCTCGGCGACCTCACGGGCGGCCGGCCGGTCGCTGTCGCGCTGCCGAAGACCGTCGAGGGCGAAGTCGACGATCTCCTCGGCGGACAGCACCGTGCCGCCCGAAATCATTGGGTGGGTTGCCGAGAAGGTGATCAGCCCGATCCGGCGGACCACCTCCTCGGGCGGGAAGCGCAACTGGTCCGCGTCCGGCCGGAGCAGGTCGGCGAAGGCCAGGTTGGCCAGGTCGGACTGCCGTTTGCGGCGAGCCTCGTCGAACGCCGAGCCCTTGAACTCCGGCGGGCGCCGCATCCGCAGCGCGAACAACAGCTTGAAGACACTCCGCAGCCGGTTCTGGCTGATCTCGACGGCGGCAACCATCCGCTCCCGCAACGGCAGCGAGCGGTCGACCTGCTCCAGCGCGGTGATCAGGTCGGAGCTGTCGAACGCGGTCGCCATCGCCGCGTCGACGAGCGCGTCCTTGCTGCCGAAGGCACGGAAGATGGTGCCCTCGGCGATCCCGGCCGCCTCGGCGATCTGCTTGGTGCTCACCTCCACGCCGAACTCCTCGAGCAACGGCAGCGCAGCTTTGACGATGGCCGCGCGTCGCTCGTCCGGTGGCAGTGGGGTCGCTCGTGGTGTCACGCGTTCGAGGTTAACTGAGTGAGTACTCACTCACAACTACAATTAATCTTTCGGCCCAGACCGGTTCTCCACCAGCGCGGATACGCCGTCCAGGAGCCGCGCCAGACCGTACTCGAACGCATGATCGGAGTCGTACGGCGCCTCGAACTCATTCCCGACCGCGGTCCCGACCCGCGACGCGAGCGGGAACTTCTGCGCGTCGCCGATCTTGTCCAGGTGCGGCACGTGCGCCAGCCACCACTCCTTGTCGGTCATCCCCGACCGCTGGATCACCTGCCGCGCCTCCACCGCGGTCCGTACGGCGCCATGCACGTACCCGTTGACCAGGGCGACCGTGTCGTCCATCTCGATGTCGGTCAGGCCGATCCCCTCGACGGCCGACAACTCGTACTCGTACTTCGCCATCACGTGCGGGCCGAGCGGTGGCCGGCTGATCGCGACCTGGAGCAGCCACGGGTGACGCAGGTACAGCTCGCGGTTCTCCCGGGCGACCTCGTCGAGCTTGGCGCGCCAGTCGCCGTCCACGTCGCGTCGCGGCAGCTCGCCGTACACGGTGTCGAGCATGACGTCGAGGAGCTCGGCCTTGCCCGGGACGTAGCGGTACAGCGTCATCGCGCCGACGCCGAGCTCGTCCGCGACCCGGCGCATCGACATGCCGCCGATCCCCTCGGCGTCGGCTATGCGCAGCGCGGCCTCGACGATGCCCTCGACGGTGAGCGCCGGCTTGGGTCCGCGGGTCGGCTGCCGGCGGCGGCGCCAGAGCAGCTCGAGGCTCCTCGCCGGGTCGCCGCTGCCGCTGTGCTCGGTATTCATGTGCATGGCTCTCCCGGACCGGCTACAGTTACTTCGTACAGTGTACCCAGTTAGGTCCCGAGTTGACCTCAAGGATTGTTGAGGTTCTAGCGTCGGAAACTGTCGGTGGTCTGCGAGATCATCGGCACTCCCCGACCACCGAGCTGCCGGAGTCTCGCCGTGAGTATGGAAATGACCGCGTGGACGTCGATGTACCACGCGATGCACCGACAGGACGAGAAGCGACCCTTCTCGCGCGCGACGCTGAAACGGATCCTCGCGTTCGCGCGGCCGCACCGGCGCGCGCTCGTCATGTTCCTGCTGCTGAGTGTCGGCGCGGCGGTCCTCGCGGTCGCCACGCCGGTGCTGGCCGGGCGGGTGGTCGACGCGATCGTCGGTGGGGAGGCCGTCAGCACGGTGCTGTGGCTGGCCGTCCTGATCGCGATCATCGCCGTCGCCGAGGCCGGGCTGGGCCTGCTGACCCGGTGGCTGTCCGCGCGGATCGGTGAAGGGCTGATCCTCGACCTGCGCACCGCGGTGTTCGACCACATCCAGCGGATGCCGATCGCCTTCTTCACCCGCACCCGGACCGGTGCGCTGGTGTCGCGGCTCAACAACGACGTGATCGGCGCACAGCGCGCGTTCAGCGACACGCTCTCGGGCGTGGTCAGCAACCTCGTGATGCTGGTGCTGACGCTGGTCGTGATGCTGCGCGTGTCGTGGCAGATCACTCTGCTGGCGCTGGTGATCCTGCCGATCTTCGTCGTACCGGCGCGCCGGATCGGGAACCGGCTGGCCGCGCTGGAGCGCGAGGCGGCGAACTACAACGCCACGATGAGCACGCAGATGACCGAGCGGTTCTCCGCGCCGGGCGCGACGCTGGTCAAGCTGTTCGGCCGGCCGGCGCGGGAGTCGGCGGAGTTCGCGATCCGGGCGCGGCGGGTGCGGGACATCGGCGTGCGGACGGCGATGGTGCAGTGGGTCTTCGTGACCTCGCTGACGCTGGTGTCGGCGCTCGCGCTGGCCGTGGTCTACGGGCTGGGCGGGTTCTACGCGTTGCGCGACCAACTCGACGCGGGCGCCGTGGTGTCGATGGCGCTGCTGCTGACCCGGCTGTACTCACCGCTGACCGCGCTGGCGAGTGCGCGACTCGAGGTAATGACCGCGCTGGTCAGCTTCGAGCGGGTATTCGAGGTGCTCGACCTCGAGCCGCTGATCAAGGACAAGCCGGACGCCGGGAAGGTGCCTGCCGGACCGGTTTCGGTCGAGTTCTCGCATGTGCACTTCGCGTACCCGTCGGCCGACAAGGTCTCGCTGGCGTCGCTCGAGGAGGTCGCGAAGCTCGACACCCGCGGCGGGGTCGAGGTGCTGCACGACGTATCGTTCCGCGCCGAGCCTGGTCAGATGGTCGCGCTGGTCGGCTCGTCCGGCGCCGGCAAGTCGACGATCGCTCAGCTCATTCCGCGGTTGTACGACGTTGACTCCGGGACGGTGAAGCTGGCGGGCGTCGACGTACGGGATGTAAGCGCGGAGTCGTTGCGGGAGACGCTCGGCATGGTGACACAGGACGGGCACCTGTTCCACGACAGCATCCGGGAGAACCTGCTGCTCGCGCGGCCGGAGGCGGCCGAGGACGAGCTGTGGGACGCGCTGTCTCGGGCCCGGTTGGGTGACCTGATCAGGTCGTTGCCGGATCAGCTGGACACGGTCGTCGGCGAGCGCGGGTACCGGTTGTCCGGTGGTGAGCGGCAGCGGTTGACGATCGCGCGGCTCCTGCTGGCGCAGCCGCGGGTCGTGATTCTCGACGAGGCGACCGCGGCGCTCGACTCGACCAACGAGGCCGCTGTCCAGGCGGCGCTCACCGAAGCGCTGGAGGGCCGGACTGCAGTAGTCATCGCGCACCGGCTGTCGACGATCCGGGCGGCCGACCAGATCCTCGTGATCGAGGCCGGGCAGATCGTGGAGCAGGGCACGCATGCGGATCTGCTGGCTGCGGGCGGTCGGTACGAGGAGCTGTACCGCACCCAGTTCGACCAGCCGGGCGCCGGTCCGACCGACGCGGAGGTGCTCACGGTCTGAGGTACGGCGGGATCCGGTGTCAGGAGTGCCATGAGCTAGGAGGGTGTTGGGGTTGGCGGTAGCGGGACAGCAGGAGTTGGCGGGTTGTGCGGTGGTCTTCAAACCGGCCGACCCACCACGAGACGGCCGAGTGTGCTTCTGGAACCCGGACGGCGGTGAGCTCCCACTCGGTGTCGGCGAGCAGACCCACCTCCAACTGGTCGTCGACTCCGAGCTGCGCTCGGTCCGCGCGATCGAGCTCCCGGTAGCGGAAGCCGTCCCGGTCCTCGGCCGCTGTCGCCAAGCCACCGCCGCCCATCCCTCAGCAGCCTTCTGGGGCGGCGCCGCCCTGATCGCCCTCCAACTCGTCGCCCGGGGCAAGCTCCTCCCCGGCGTCTCCCCCACCGGCCACGACGCCTGGCGAGTAGGCCCCCTCGACACCACCGACATCAACCGCGTGCTGTCGCTGGCCGAAGCCATGCCTCCTACTGCCCGATCCCTCCCCCTGGAACCACATCCCGGCGCGACCGTCGGCAGCTCGACCGCAGGCGCTCCCACCTCACACGCGGTTGTTGGTGCTGCAGCCACCGAACCCGGTGCGTCCCCGACGGGCGGCACCACCCGTGCTGCAACTGGCGTTGCTTCCACGACGAGCGGTGTCGCCGGTGCTGCAACTGGCGAGGCCGGTGCTTCCACGACGGGTGGTGTCGCCGGTGCGGCGACCGGCGAGGGCGGTGGTTCCGGCTCCGGTGGGGTTGCCGGGGTGCGGTTGCCGGTGGCTGAGGAGTTGGTTCGGAGTTTTCTCGATGCTGTGGCGGATGGGATGCCTCGGTCACCGGCTGCGGCCAAGGCTCACAAGACTCAGCTGTTCACCAGCACCGTGCCTCAGCGAGCCGACCGACTGCGGTCGTGGGCTGATGAGGTGGCAGTCGGGCTGGACAGTGGGGTTCGGATCTCGTTGCGGGTCGAGTTGCCGGAGACGATGGCGTTCCGGGCGGTTGTGCAGCTGCATAGCCTGCAGGATCCGACGCTGGTGCGGGATGCGGATGACGTGTGGGCGGAGGACGTCGCCGGGTTCGGGCCGCGGGCGCGGATCGACGCGACGCTCGCGATTCGGCGGGCCGGGCGGGTGTGGGCGCCGTTGGCCCGGCTGCTGGATTCCGCCGTACCGGATAGGATGGAGTTGTCCGACGAAGAGGTCGCTGACCTGCTCGCGGGCGGGGCGCAGCGCCTCGCCGCGGCCGGGGTCGACCTGCACTGGCCGCGCAGCCTGGGGCGAGCCCTCACCGCGCGCGCTGCGATCACCTCGTCGGACGGTCCGCCCAGCGATCTCCCGAGATTCTTCGGCGGCGACGCAACCCTCGACTTCAGCTGGCAGGTTGCGCTCGGCAACGACCCCCTGACCGCGGCCGAGATGGACCAGCTGGCCGAGGCGACCCGCCCGGTGGTCCGGCTGCGCGACCAGTGGATGCTGATCGACCCCGACCTGGCCCGCAAGGCCCGCGAGCGGATCCTCAAACCGGTGACCGCGATCGACGCACTCGGCGCCGCGCTCACCGGCAGCACCGAGATCGACGGCCGCCAGATCGCGGTCAAGCCGACTCAATGGCTCGAGGAGCTCCGCGCCCGGATCGCCGACCCCGACCGCGCCGACGAGCTCATCGAAGCGCCGGACAACCTGCGGGCCACCCTGCGCGACTACCAGCTCCGCGGCCTCCGCTGGCTGGCCCGGATGACTTCGCTCGGCCTCGGCGGCTGCCTCGCCGACGACATGGGTCTGGGCAAGACGATCACCCTCATCTCACTCCACCTCCACCGCCAGAACTCCCCCGACACCGCCGGCCCGACGCTCGTCGTCTGCCCGGCCTCGCTGCTCGGCAACTGGGAGCGCGAGGTCCAACGCTTCGCGCCGGGCACACCGGTACGCCGCTTCCACGGGTCGGCTCGGTCCCTCGACGGCGCCGATGACGGCTTCGTGCTGACGACGTACGGCACCTTGCGGCGAGACGCCGTACGGCTCGCTGCTCACCCCTGGGCGCTCGTCGTCGCGGACGAGGCGCAGCACGTAAAGAATCCATCGTCCAGTACGGCGAAGGCGCTGCGGACGGTGCCGTCGCAAGCACGAGTGGCTCTGACCGGTACGCCGGTGGAGAACAACCTCTCCGAGTTGTGGGCGATCCTCGACTGGACCACGCCCGGGCTGCTCGGCCGGCTCGGCACGTTCCGGAACCAGTGGGCCACGCCGATCGAAGCCGACAAGGACGAAGAGGTCGCCGAGCGGCTGGCCAAGCTCGTCCGCCCGTTCCTGCTCCGCCGGCGCAAGTCCGACCCGGGCATCGCGCCGGAGCTGCCGCCGAAGACCGAGACGGATCAGCCGGTCTCGCTCACCCGTGAGCAGGCTGTGTTGTACGAGGCAACGGTTCGCGAGCTGATGGCCGAGGTGCAGGCCAGCGACCGGATGGCGCGGCGCGGGCTGATCGTGAAGCTGCTGACCGGGCTGAAGCAGATCTGCAACCACCCGGCGCAGTACCTGAAGGAGAACGTCGAAGCCCGGCTGACCGGCCGCTCCGGCAAGCTCGAGCTGCTCGACGAGCTGCTCGAGACGATCGTGGCGGAGGACGGCGCCGTCCTCGTCTTCACGCAGTACGTCGCGATGGCGAGACTGCTCGAGCGGCATCTGGCCGACCGTGGCATCGGCACGCAGTTGCTGCACGGCGGGACGCCGGTGCCGAAGCGCGAGGAGATGGTCGAGCGGTTCCAGGCGGGCGACGTACCGGTGTTCCTGCTGTCGCTGAAGGCGGCCGGGACGGGGCTCAACCTGACCCGGGCCGATCACGTCGTGCACTACGACCGGTGGTGGAATCCGGCGGTCGAGGACCAGGCGACCGACCGGGCGTACCGGATCGGTCAGACCAAGCCGGTCCAGGTGCACCGGTTGATTGCCGAGGGCACCATCGAGGACCGGATCGCGGCCATGCTGGCGAGCAAACGCGAGCTGGCCGAGGCCGTCCTCGCGGGTGGCGAGGCTGCGCTGACCGAGCTGTCCGATGCCGAGCTGGCCGACCTGGTCGAGCTGCGAGGTGGGCTGCGATGACTGAGGCACGAGGGTTCCCGCCGTTCGAGGCGCAGCGGCGGAGCACGCGCGGACGGTCGTGGTGGGCGCGGGCGTGGGTGCAGGCGCTGGAGGACACATCGCTGGACTCGGACCAGCTGCGGAAGGGCCGGCGGTACGCGAACTCCGGGCAGGTCGGGACGATCACGATCAGCCCGGGGCGGATCGCGGCGACGGTCTACGCGCCCGAGGACACCTATGAAGCCGTCGTGACGGTCGACGAGTTGAGCGCGGACGAGTGGAGCCGCTTCCTCGACCAGGTCGCCGAACGCGCCGGTCACATCGCGGCGTTGCTGGACGGCGAGATGCCGCACGACCTGGTCGAGGCGGCGGCCGATGCCGGGGTGCCGCTGCTGCCGGGCATCGGGGATCTCGACTCCAACTGCACGTGTGACGGCTGGGAGCTGCCCTGCCAGCACGCCGCCGGCCTCTCCTACCAGGCGGCCTGGCTCCTCGACTCCGACCCCTTCGTCCTACTCCTCCTCCGCGGCCGCTCCCGAGAATCCCTCCTGAACCAACTCCAGAGCCGGAGTCAACCACCGGCCGCCGAGGTCCAGCAGCCGGGGCTGTCACCGGATCAGGTGCTTGGCACGTCGGTTGGTGCTTTGCCTGAGGTGCCTGGGTTGCCGGGGAAGGTGACGGTGGATGAGTTGGCGGTGAGTGGGATCGAGGTGCCGCAGGGGATGCCGCCGGGCACGTTGGCACTGCTGGTGCTTGATGCGTCTCGGCGAGCGCGGGCGCTGCTCAACGCGCTGCTGCACGGGACGCCGGAGCCGCAGGTGCTCGACGAGTGGCAGGACGGCGTACGCCTGGCCGCCGACTTCCCCGAGCTCGCCGACGCGCTCGCCGACGAGAAACTTGCTCTGGGCATCCAAGCCTGGAGGTACGGCGGCGCACCCGGCCTCGACGTGCTCGAACACACCTGGACCCCGGACCCGGCAGAGCTGGCCCGCGCCCGCACCGAGCTCACCGCCGCCGAGCTCACCGTCGAAATCCGCGACAACCGCATCACCGTCGGCGCCAACACCCAACTCCGCCTGGACCACCACGGCCGCTGGCACCCCTACCACCGCATCGACAACACCTGGACCCCCACAGCCCCACCATCCACCGACCCACTGGCTGCGCTGACGGATTGGTAAAACCACGTGCACAGAACCACCCCGACCAGCTAACTTGTCCCCGACTTCGGAGTCTCGAGGAGGTGGGTTGATGACCGTGTCAGCGGGCGCTGTCGCGTGCGCGGCAGCCATTCCGGTCATCCAACTCACCTAGGGCCCCGTGACGCGGGGCCCCTTGCCCGAAAGGGATTCCGTTGTCCTTCATGTGGAAGACCCGAGCCGAGACGAGCGCGGAGATCGAGACCATCCGGGAGCTGACCCGGCAGGCGTTCGGGCGGCAGTTCGAGGTTGACTTCCTCGACGCGTTGCGTGCCGACCCGATCGCCTGGATCGACGGGCTGTCGTTCGTCGCGACGCACGACGACCGGCCGGTTGCGCATGCGTTGCTGACTCGCTGTCACGTCGGTGACGCACCGGTGCTGTCACTCGGGCCGGTGGCAGTGCTGCCGCCGTACCAGCGCAAAGGGGCCGGCAGCGCGGCCATCCGAGCGGCGCTCGACACGGCGCGTGATCGTGGTGAGCAGTCCGTGGTCGTGCTCGGGCACGCCGAGTACTACCCGCGGTTCGGCTTCCGGCAGGCCACCGAGTTCGGCATCCATCACCCCGAGTACGACGGGCCGAACCTGATGGCCCTGTCGCTCACCGGCGCCCCGCTGCCGCAAGGCGAGCTCCGCTATCCGGTGAACGCCTAGCCAACCCGCCCAGCCAACCCCTGGGGCCGCGAGACGGCCGCCGCGAGGGCGTGAACCACCCTCCGGCGGCCCGTCGGCGGTCGGCACTTGAACGTTCAGAACGAAGTACGGCCGGAACCGGTAAAAGGTTCACACAAACTCGCCGTTTCACTTGCGCACGTGCCTTGTATACATGAAACAGTCGACGAGACCGCCTACTCAGGAGCACCTGATGACTACTCGCCGACTTCTGTCCTTGCTGAACCGCTCCAGCTGGAGCCGTGGCCCGCGGTACGCCGGAGCGGCAGTCGGGGTGATCGCCCTGGCCCTGATCGGGACCGCCTGCTCCCCCGTCGAGCCGGCCGGGAGCGACTCAGGGGGCAGTGCCCAGCCGTCCACCGGGCAGGACGTCTTCGGCGACCCGGCGGACCCGGCGAAGGTGAAGCCGGGCGGCACGCTGACCGTTGCCCTGTCCGCGGACCCGGACAAGCTGGACCCGACGCTGTCGCGCAGCCTGTACTCGCGCTACGTCTTCCACACGATGTGCGAGAAGCTGTACGACCTCGGCCCGGACGCGAAGATCGTGCCCCAGCTCGCGACGGCGCTGCCGACCATCTCCCCCGACGGCCTGAGCCTCACGATCCCGCTCAAGCAGGGCGTGAAGTTCGCCGACGGCGGCACCATGGACTCGAACGCGGTGAAGGTCTCGATCGAGCGTGGCCTGACCCTGGCCGGTTCCGGCCGCAAGAGCGAGCTCGGCCCGATCGACAAGGTCGAGACGCCCGACCCGAACACCGTGGTGATCAAGCTGTCCAAGCCGTTCGCGCCGCTGACCGCCGCGCTGGCCGACCGGGCCGGCATGGTGCTCAGCCCGGCCGCGGTGTCCAAGCTGGGCGCGAACTTCTCCACCGCGCCGGTCTGCGCCGGCCCGTTCAAGTTCGCCAGCCGGGTGGCGCAGAACTCGATCAAGGTGGTCAAGGATCCGCTGTACTACGACGCCGCGAAGGTGCACCTGGACGCGATCGAGTATCGGATCATCACCGACTCGAGCATCCGCTCGGCGAACCTGAAGTCCGGTGACGCCCAGGTCGCCGACTCGCTGTCGACCCAGGACGCGCCGTCGCTGCAGGGCGACAGCAGCATGACCGTGCTGCAGTCGCAGTCGCTCGGCTACCAGGGCCTGACGGTCAACATCGCCAACTCGAACGGCATCGGGAACCCGCTCAAGCAGCTAGACACCCCGATCGCGAAGGAGCCGAAGGTCCGGCAGGCGATCGCGCTGTCGATCGACCGCGAGGCGCTGGTGAAGTCGATCTTCAACAACCTGAACACGGTCGCCTGCTCACCGGTCTCGCCGAAGAGCGAGTTCACCTCGGAGGCGGCCCAGGTCTGCCCGCCGCATGACCCGGCGAAGGCGAAGCAACTGCTGTCCGAGGCCGGCGTCACGACGCCGTACAAGGTCACGATGATCACCTCGAACAACCCCGACAGCCTGCGGCTCGCGCAGGCCCTGCAGGCGATGGTCAAGGAGGGTGGGTTCGACCTGGTGATCAAGCCGGTCGAGTACGCCTCACTGCTCGACCAGCAGGACCGCGGTGACTTCGAACTGCTCCAGCTCGGCTGGTCCGGCCGGGTCGACCCGGACGCGAACATCTACAACTTCGTCGGTTCCGAGGGCAGCCAGAACGTGGCCGGCTACAGCAGCCCCGAGATCGACAAGCTGCTCACCGACGCCCGCCAGTCGACCGACAAGGCCGAGCGGATCAAGCTGTACGGCGACGTCGTCACCAAGCTGCAGCAGGACGACCCGCTGATCTACATGTACCGCCAGCGCAACCTGACCGGCGTCTCGAAGAAGATCCTCGGCATCCAGGTCTACCCCGACGGTGTCCTCCGGGCAGCCTTCGCAGGGTTCGCCCAGTGAATCGGTATCTCCTCGACCGGTTGTGGCAGTCGATCGTCACGTTGATCCTGGCAACGATCGTGGTGTTCGCCGGAGTCCGCGCGCTGCCGGGTGACCCGGCCCTCGCCCTGGCCGGCGAGGACCGGGACCCGGAGTCGCTGCGGGCGATCCGGGAGCAGTACGGGCTGGACGACTCGATGCTGGTGCAGTTCTGGCAGTTCGTCAGCCACGCCGCGCGCGGCGACCTCGGCCAGTCGATCCGCACCGGCGAGTCGGTCACCACGATGATCGCGAGCGCCCTGCCGGTGACGATCGAGCTGTCCATCCTGGCGATCCTGATCGCCAGCGTGATCGGGGTCGGCGCGGGCGTCGTCGCCGCCGTACGGCGCGGCCGCCCGGCCGAGTGGGCCGCCAACGCGCTCGCCCTGCTCGGCCTGTCGGTGCCGAACTTCTGGCTCGGCCTGATGGCGATCCTCTACCTGTCCGTCGCGCTCGGCCTGTTCCCGGCGTCGGGGTTCGTGCCGTTCTTCAGCAACCCGATCGACAACCTGCACCACCTGATCCTGCCGGCGCTGATCCTCGGCACCGGCCTGGCCGCGGTGATCATGCGCCAGACCCGGTCGTCGATGCTGGACGCGCTGAGCGCCGATTACATCCGTACGGCGGAGGCGAAAGGGCTCTCGCCGCGCGCGGTGATCGGCCGGCACGCGCTGCGCAACAGCCTGATCGTGGTGATCACGATCGTCGGCCTGCAACTCGGCGCACTGATCTCGGGCGCCGTGGTGACCGAGCGGATCTTCGCGCTGCCCGGTTTCGGCAAGCTGACAGTGGACGCGGTCTTCCAGCGCGACTACCCGGTCATCCAGGCCGTCGTCCTGGTGACCGCGACGGCGTACATCGTGATCAACCTGCTCGTCGACCTGCTGTACTCGGTGATCGACCCGCGGATCCGGGTCCGGGGTGATGCCTGATGGCCATCACCGACGTCACCGTCACCGCAGGCACGCCGCTGCGCAGCAACCGGCGCCGAGTGGTACGGCGGATGCTCCGCAACCCGCTCGCGATCACGGGCCTCGTCGTCCTCGGGATCGCGGTGATCCTCGCGGTGTTCGCGCCGTGGCTCGCACCGCACGAGCCGACCCAGACCCAGCTCGACCGTGCGTTCGCACCTCCCGGAACGCCCGGTTACATCCTCGGCACCGACGACCTCGGCCGGGACGTGCTCGCGCGAATCATGTACGGACTGCGGGCGTCGCTGCACGTCGGCGTACTCGCGGTCGCCACGTCGCTGGTGGTCGGCGTGCCACTGGGACTGATGGCCGGGTACTTCCGGGCGATCGACGCGCTGATCTCGCGGTTCACCGACCTGGTGCTCGCGTTCCCATTCCTGATTCTCGCGGTCGGGCTGGCCGCGATCCGCGGCGCCAGCCTCGGCAACGCGGCGATCGCGATCGGCATCGCCCAGATCCCCGGCGTGATCCGGATCGTCCGGTCCGAGACGCTGCGGCTGAAGTCGCTCGACTTCGTCGCCGCCGCGATCGTCGAGGGCGCCGGCGACCTGTGGGTGCTGGGCCGGCACATCCTGCCGAACGCCGCCTCGGTCATCATCGTCCAGGCCACGGTCGCGATCCCGGCCGCGATCCTCGGCGAGGCGGTGCTGTCCTTCCTCGGCCTCGGCATCCAGCCGCCGGCGCCGAGCCTGGGCACGATGCTGTCCGACGCCCAGCAGTTCGCGGCCCGCGCTCCCTGGGCCGCCGTGATGCCCGGCCTCGCGATCATGCTGCTGACGCTGGCGTTCAACATCGTCGGCGACAGCCTGCGCGACGCGCTCGACCCGAAAGTGAGCCGCCGTTGAACAGCTCGATGAACAAGGACCGGATGCGGACGGTTCTCGAGGTCACGGACCTGTCCGTCAGCTTCCGGACCGAGGACGGCACGTTGTCGGCCGTCGACCGGGCCGGCTTCCAGGTCGGCGAGAGCGAAGTGCTGGCCGTGGTCGGCGAGTCCGGCTGCGGCAAGAGCGTCACAGCGATGAGCCTGGCCGGCCTGCTCCCCCGGACGGCGACGGTCGACGGGTCAGTGAAGCTCGACGGTCTTGAGCTGATCGGCGCCGACAAGCGGACGCTGCGCTCGATCCGCGGCCGTGAGGTGGCGTACATCTTCCAGGAGCCGATGACGTCGCTGAACCCGGTCTTCACCGTCGGCCACCAGATCGGCGAAGTCCTGCGGACGCACGTCGGCCTCAGCCGCCAGGCCGCGCGGGACCGGTCGATCGAGTTGCTCAGACTGGTCGGGATCCCGTCCGCCGAGCGCCGCGTCGGCGACTACCCGCACCAACTGTCCGGCGGCATGCGGCAGCGCGTGATGATCGCGATGGCCGTTGCCTGCGACCCCAAGGTGCTGATCGCCGACGAGCCGACCACGGCCCTCGACGTCACGATCCAGGCAGGCATCCTCGACGTACTGCGGGAACTGCGCGAGCGGCTCGGGACCAGCATCGTCCTGATCACGCACGACCTCGGCGTCGTCGCCGACCTGGCCGACCGAGTCGCCGTCATGTACGCCGGCCGCGTCGTCGAGACCGCGGAGGTGCATGAACTGTTCGCCCACCCGCAGCACCCGTACACGGCCGGCCTCCTCGGCGCGTCACCGGCCGCCGGTCGGCACGCCGAGACGCACCGCCTCAACGAGATCCCCGGCCTCGTGCCGGTCCTGTCCGAACAGCCCGACGCCTGCACCTTCGCCGACCGCTGCCCAAGAGCAACAGACACCTGTACGGCGTCCCAACCCCAACTGACACCCGGTCACCACCGAGTCGCCTGCTGGAACCCGGTCCGAGAGCCCGTCGAGGTGGTGTCATGACCGAGCTCGCTCTCGAGGTCGAGGACCTCGTCATGCACTTCGGGCCGGTGCGGGCCGTGGACGGCGTGACGCTACGGATCCGGCAGGGGTCTGTGGTCGCGCTGGTCGGTGAGAGCGGGTCTGGCAAGTCCACAGTCGGCCGGTGCATCGTCCGGCTGCTGGAGCCGACCGACGGGACCGTACGGCTCGCCGGTGCGGACATCACGCACCTCAACCGCCGGCAACTGCGTCCGCACCGGCGCGACGTGTCCATCGTGTTCCAGGACCCCGCGGGCTCACTCGACCCGCGGCTGTCGGTCGGCGACATCGTCGGCGAGCCGCTACGGCTCATGCGTCGTAGGGACATCGCAGCAAAGGTTTCCGAGTCGCTGCGCCGAGTCGGGCTGCGACCAGAGGTCGCACAGCGTTCTCCGCACGAGCTGTCGGGCGGTCAGCGCCAGCGAGTGAGCATTGCACGCGCGCTGATCTCGGAGCCGCGTCTGCTCGTGGCGGACGAGCCCACGAGTGCGCTGGACGTGTCAGTGCAGGCCGCAGTACTCAATCTGCTGGCTGACCTTCAGAGGGACCTCGGCTTTGCCTGTCTGTTCATCACGCATGACCTGTCAGCGGTGGAGTACCTGGCCGACGAGGTTGCCGTGATGTACCTGGGGCAACTGGTCGAGCACGGCCCGCGTGCACGCATCTTCGGTGCGCCTTCCCACCCCTACACCCAGGCTTTGCTCTCGGCAGCGCCCGTACCAAACCCGGCCGAGCAGCGGGGGCGCAAGCCGGTGCTGCTCGGTGACGACCTGCCCTCGGCGATCGACCCGCCGTCCGGGTGCCGCTTCCACACCAGGTGCCCGGTCGCGATCGACACATGCCGGACAGTGGTGCCGGAGCAACGCGTGATCGGAGAAGGTGGACACCAGGTCGCCTGTCATCTGGTCCGCGACGACGGCACCGGCCCCGACGTACGCACAGTAGAAGGAGTTGCCCCATGACCTTCACCACCCGGCCCACGCTGCGCGGCACGTTCGGGATGGTTTCGTCCACGCACTGGCTGGCGTCGCAGTCGGCGATGCGGATCCTGGAGCTCGGCGGGAACGCGTTCGACGCCGGGGCTGCTGCCGGGTTCGTCCTGCACGTGGTGGAGCCGCACCTCAACGGGCCGGGCGGTGAGGTGCCGGCAATCATCGCCACCGCCGACGACCCGACCCCGCGCGTGCTGTGCGGTCAGGGTGTCGCGCCGGCCGGTGCGACGATCGAGCACTTCCGGTCCCTCGGCCTGTCTCTCGTCCCCGGCTCCGGACCGCTCGCGGCGGCTGTGCCCGGTGCGGTCGACGCGTGGCTGCTCCTGCTGCGTGACCACGGCAGCATGCCGCTGCGCGTCGTACTGGAGCCTGCGATCGACTATGCCCGCAAGGGGCACCCGCTCGTGCCGCGGGTCGGCGAGACGGTGGGGACGGTGCAGGGACTGTTCGAAGAGCACTGGCCGACGTCGGCCGCGCTGTGGCTGCAGGGTGGGCGTCCGCCGAGCGGGATGTTCCGCAACGAGGCGTACGCCGCCACGCTCGAGCGACTCGTCTCGGAGGCCGAGGCGGCCGGTGCGGATCGCGTGCAGCAGGTCGAACGAGCTCGGACGGCGTGGCGGGAGGGCTTCGTCGCCGAGGCGGTCGACAAGTTCTCGCGGCTGCCGCACCGGGACTCCAGCGGCGCGGACCACGCTGGGCTGATCACCGGCGACGACATGGCTGGCTTCGAAGCGAGCTGGGAGGAGCCGGCCACACTCGACTGGAACGGGTACACGGTCGCCAAAACCGGACCGTGGGGCCAGGGGCCGGGACTACTGCAGTCGCTCGCCGTACTGAACGAGCTCGGTGACGTCGACCTGGACAGCGCGGAGGGCGTGCACACCACGGTCGAGGTGATGAAGCTGTCCTACGCCGACCGCGAGGCCTGGTACGGCGACGGCGCCGACGTACCGCTGAAGACCCTGCTCTCCCGCGCGTACGCCGCCGAACGGGCCAAGCTCGTCGGTCCGGACGCCTCGAAGGAGCTGAGGCCCGGCCGGCCGGACGGTCGCGAGCCGATCTTGCCGTCGATTGCTGTGAGCAACGACCTCGGCGACGCAACGACCGGCGAGCCGACCGTCTCCTCGGAGGGGGTGACCCGAGGCGACACCTGTCACGTCGACGTGATCGACCGGTGGGGCAACGTCATCTCGGCGACGCCGAGCGGCGGCTGGCTGCAATCCTCGCCGACGATTCCCGAGCTCGGTTTCTGCCTCGGGAGCCGGCTGCAGATGTTCTGGCTGGAAGAGGGTCTGGCGTCCTCGCTCGCACCTGGCCGGCGGCCACGGACCACGCTCACGCCGACGCTGGTGCTGCGTGACGGACAGCCGGTCCTCGCCTGTGGTTCGCCCGGCGGCGACCAGCAAGACCAGTGGCAGCTGCTCTTCCTGCTCCGCCACCTCGGCTCCGGCATGGACCTCCAGGAAGCCATCGACGCCCCGGCCTGGCACACCACCGGCTTCCCGTCCTCCTTCTACCCTCGCGCAACCGAGCCAGGCGGCCTGGTGATCGAAAGCCGCCTAGGCTCCGGCATCCGCGATGAGCTCATCCGACGCGGCCACGTCGTCACCGAAAGCGACGCGTGGAGCCTCGGCCGCCTATGCGCCGTACGCAAGGAAGCTGACGGCGTCCTGGCCGCGGCCGCCAACCCGCGCGGTATGCAGGGCTACGCGGTCGGCCGGTAAGTCTGGCCGTTGAGGGCTGCCTTGGCGGCGGCTTCGACGTGGAGGCGGGCGGCCCCGCTGGCGGCTTCGCGGTCGCCGGCGGCAATGGCATCGACCAGGCGGATGTGTTCTTCCCAGGAGTGCGGGGCACGTTGGGCTGCGCCGACGCGGAAGACCCAGTGGACGTGGTGGTACATCGCGGCCGACATCGACAGCAGCCAGCGGTTGCCACTGACCGTGATGACGGCGCGGTGGAAGGCGCTGTTCAGCTCGGCGACCCGGTCGAAGTCCTTGGCCTCGGTCGCCTCGCTGGCCTCGGCGAGCAATCGCCTCAGTCGCTCCACGTCCCGCGGCGTCGCCCGCTCGGCCGCGAGCCCGGCGGCCAGCGTCTCCAACTGCTCCCGTACGGCGAACAGGTCCCGGACCGCGACCTCGTCCAGCGTCACCACCACGGCTCCCCGCCGGGGCAGGATCCGGACGAACCCCTCGGCCTCGACCACCCGCAGGGCCTCGCGGACCGGGTTCCGGGAGACACCGAAGTCGTCGGCCAGCCGGGTCTCGGTCAACCGCTCGCCCTGGGCGTAGTCGCCGTCCACGATCCGCCGGCGCAACTCGGCGAGCACCTGCTCGCGCAACGCGACATGGTCGGCGCCGATCGTCCGTACCTCGCCCGTGTGGTCCACCCCACCGTCTCCTCTCCCCCGCTCGCCGTGTTCGCAGCACGCTAACCGATCCGGCGCCGGACCGGCACGTGCTCCCGGGGCGGCGTTATGTTGGCGGCTTGAGCATCCGACTGACGCCCCTGACCGATCCCGACTTCCGGCCGTTCAGCCGCCGGATCGGCTGGCTTGCCGCCGACCCCGACGGCAACCCGGTCGGCTCGGCGTTCCTCCGGCTGAACAGCCGCAAGTCCCAGGAGCACCTGGCCGAGCTCGAGGTCAACGTGCACCCGGCCGAGCGCCGGCGCGGCGTCGGCTCGCAGTTGCTCGACGCAGCCGTCGCCGCGGCTCGCGACCATGACGTCCGCCTGGTCCTCGCCGACGCCCGAGCCGACTCACCGGCCGACCACTTCCTCGAGCACCACGGGTTCACGATCGGGATGACGCTGATCTACGCGCGACTGCGGCTGGCCGACGCGCAGCCCGCCGTACCCGCGGCTCCGGGTTATCGGTTGGTGTCGTGGGTGGGCGTCGTACCGGACGAGTGGGCGCAGACGTTCACCGATGCGCGGGCCGGGATGGACGACGCGCCGACGGGCGGGATCGAGTACGGCGAGGACGCCTGGGACGTGGAGCGGACCCGCTACGCCGCCCAGGTGATCGAGCAGCGCGGTGAGCACCTGACCACGGTCGCGGCCGTCGACGAGTCCACCGGCGCGTTCGCCGGCTTCTCCGAGCTCGTCGTACCCGCCGACGGCAGCGGCGACGCCCAGCACTACGGCACCGCCGTACTCCCTGCCCATCGCGGCCACGGCCTCGCCCTGTGGATGAAGGCCGAGCAGATCCGCCAGACGCGCGACCGCTTCCCCGCCCTCGACGGCCTGCTGACCGACACCGTCAGCACCAACACTCCGATGCAACGCATCAACAAACGCCTCGGCTACGAGCCCACCCACACCGACCATCGCCGTCGGCTCGACCTATAGCAGGTCGGCCAGGCGGACCGATTCCTCGGCGAGCTCGACCCCGACGATCGTGGTCCCGTCGCGAGCCTTCTGGTCGATCAGCCAGCGAACCGGGTCGTGGCCGGTCCAGTGCACACAGGTGCGCCGTTTGAGCGTGTTGCCGCGGGCGAGTGCATCCGGCACCCACGGCAGCTTGGGTACGGCGAGACATGCGCCGACCGCATCGCACGTGCGCAGCAGCGTGCCGAGGTTGACGTCGTGCTTGGGCCACAGTGGCGCGATCAGCAGGTGATCCCAGCAGGAGTGGGACCTGGTGCGGCGTTGGCGTCTGAGGTCCTTCGGGCTCCGCACCCGGACCTGCGGGCCGCTCATCGAGCGGCCGGGACGACCCTCCCGACAGAGATCTCGTTCATCCGGTCAGGATACGCGACTACTGGCCCAGGATCTTCTGCACCGCGGCGGTCGTGATCGGGTGGTACCCGGGCCGCGCCTTCGCGAACACCTCCGCCGCGAACGCCCGGTCCGTCCCGGCCAGTGCCCGGTAGACCGGCAGCACCAGCTTCATCCGGCCGACCCGAGTGAGGAACGACGCCAGATCGGCGTACGACGCCTCATAGCTGCTGGCGGCAACGATCTGGTACCAGCGCCGGGCGATCTCGCCGTTCGCCGTACCGGTCAGCTGGAAGGCGCGGTCGAGCTGCTGCAGCTGGTTCGCGCCGAGCACGTCCGGCGCCGCGTCCAGGAAGCGCAGCCACTCCTGCGTCGTCCAGCCTCCCGCGGCCGGCAGCTCACCGGTCGCGAGCCAGCGGTCGCGCGCCTCGTCGACGGCCTCGAACCGTTCCGACACCGCGCGGCGCGCGAACGCCGGGATCCCGGGCTCATCCAGCCAGGCCGCCAGCTCGGCATCCGTCACCACACCGGGATTCGGGCTCAGCAAATGCGCGCGCAGGTGCGCGACGAAGTCCCCGGAGTTGATGCTCCGGAACGCGAAGCGGTCGAAGTACCCGCGCAGGAACGGGTCGAACACCTCCCGGGAGAACCGCTCCTCCAGCCAGGACAGGAACCACGACCCCTTCAGCGGACCGCACGACGTCGTCCCGTGGTACTCCGTGCCGTGGTTCAGCCCGGGCAGCTCCACCGCCAGCTCGGCCGGGGTCAGCGGGTCCAGCTTGACCACGGTCGCGTGCTCCTTGATCGCCGTCTCCATCACCGCGAACTCGGTGCCGTAGACCGCCTCGACGATCCGGTTCTCGACGTACGACGTGAAGCCCTCGTTCAGCCAGATGTCGTCCCAGCTGTCCTGGGTGACCAGGTTGCCCGACCAACTGTGCGCCAGCTCGTGCGCGACAACGCTGACGAGCGACTTGTCCCCGATCACCACGGTCGGCGTCGCGAACGTCATCCGCGGGTTCTCCATCCCGCCGTACGGGAAGGACGGCGGCAGCACGAGCAGGTCGTAACGCCCCCAGCGGTACGGGCCGAACAGCGCCTCGGTGACCCGCATCATCTCCTCGGTGTCGGCGAACTCGGTCGCCGCCCGCTTGGCCATCTCCGGCTCGGCCCACACGCCCGACCGCTCACCGATCGGCTCGAACACCAGATCTCCCGCGGCGATGGCCAGCAGGTACGACGGGATCGGCTCGGGCATCACCACGTCGTATGAGCCGGTACGGCGGGATATCGTGCCGTTGTCCGCACTCATCAGCACCATCAGCTCCGGCGGAGCGGTGACGTTCGCGGCGTAGCTGAACCGGACGCCCGGAGTGTCCTGCACCGGCACCCAGCTGCGCGCGTGGATCGCCTGCGACTGGCTGAACATGAACGGCATCACGCCGCCCGCGGTCATCGACGGCTCCAGCCACTGCAGGCCGGTCGCGGTCGGCGCGGTGCGGTAGCTGACCCGCACCCGCTCGTGCCGGTCGGTGCGGATGTTCAGCGCCGACCCGAGCTCCGGGTCGGGCACCGCCAGGCTGTACTCGAGCGGCTCCCAGCCATCCGCCGTCGCACCCTCGACCGCGAGCACTGTGAGGTCACGGGTGTCGAGCACGAACCGGTCACCGGCTCCGGTCCAGGCCAGGGTGTGCGTGGCAGAGCCGGCCAGCACCTTCTGCTCGAAGTCCAGCGTCAGGTCCAGCTCCAGGTGCGTGGTCCGAACCAGCGCAGGTTCGGCGTAGGAGTGGCGGTCGTGCGTCACGGATTGCTCCCCGAGTCAGGTGGTCCGACGAACAGTACCCACGGCGAGCCGGGTTCCGGCGGCCAATCTGAGCCATCCGCACCACCGTGCCAAAAGGCCCAGTTTTGATCAGACAGGCACCATGGAGGCATGTGGGCCGCCACCCGGCCACTGGCCGCCGTCCTCACCCTGCTGGCCACCGCCGCGTGCACCAGCCCGACCACCACGCGCGACCCGACCCCGTCGACCGCGCCACCTCCCACCACCGCCGCTCCACCCCCGCCAACCACCGCCGCTCCGCCCCCGCCAACCACCGCTGCGGCGCCGCCTCCGACCTCCGCCACCGCGCCCCCGTCACCGCGGCCCACGGCCTTCAACAGCGCCGCCGCCATGAGCACAGTGCGCTACCTGGCGGGCCTCGGCCCTCGCGAAGCCACGAGTCCCGCCTACCTGCAAGCCCTGACCTGGCTGGAGCAACGCTTCCGCGCCGCCGGCTACCAGACCCGCCGCCAAGCCCTGCGCGTCCCAGCCGGCATCTCCTGGGGCGTCCCGGTCCGCGCAGGCACCACCTGGAACCTGATCGCCACCAAACCCGGCTTCAACCCCGCCGCACCCCACCGAATCGTCGGCGCCCACCTCGACACCGTCCCGCAGGCCCCCGGCGCCGAGGACAACGCTTCCGGCGTCGCAGTACTCCTCGGCACCGCCCAGTTGTCGCCACGCTCTCCCACCGTGTTCGTTGCCTTCGGCGCCGAAGAACCCCGCGGCGACGGCGACAACCGCCACCACTACGGCTCCCGCGCGTACGTCGCCTCGCTACCGCCCGCGCAGCGCAACGCCCTCCGCGGCATGGTCTCGCTCGATCGCGTCGGCGTCGGCACCGTCGTACCGATCTGCTCCGCACAAGCCGACGACGTCGCCCTGCGCAACGAAGTCCGTGCGGTGGCCGCTCGGGCCGGCGTACCAAGCAGGGCGTGTGTGAACCGGTCGAGTGATCACTGGTCGTTCGTCCGCTCCGGACTGCCAGGAGTCCGGCTCGGCAGCACGCCGTACGCCGAGTACCACTCCGCCCGCGACCTGCCCCGCGTCGTGTCACCGGCCCAGCTCGGCCGGATGGGGCGAGTGGTGAGCGCCTGGCTCGCCGGCTAGCGGATGTCGGCCAGGATCTGCTCGGCCCGCGTACCGGTCACGACCCGCGGGCTGAAGTCGCTCCCGATCACGTACGGCGTCAGCCGGGCAGCCTTCAGCGTCTTGCCCCAGTAGGTGAGCTCAAGCAGCACGCCCTCCTGCGTCTGCTGCATGAAGTCCATGTCGAACACCAGGTTCCCCAGCGAGTGCGCCACCACCTTGCCCGGCGGGAACAGCACGCTCTGCACCCAGTGCGGGTGCCCACCGATCACCAGGTCCGCTCCGGCCTGGGTGAGCGCAGTCGCGACGGTGTGCTGTGCCGGCACCGGCGTGTGCGTGTACTGCTGACCCCAGTGCGGCAGTACGACGACCACGTCGACGGCAGCCTTCAGCGTACGAATGGCCCGCGTCATCGTGGCCAGGTCACTGGTGTTCAGCGGACCGGTCCGCGGCGGCATGCGGATGCTGAACGCTCCGGCGCTCGTTGCGGTCGCTCGCGGAGTCTCGCCGATCGCGTTGAACGCCAGGAAGCCGAAGCGGACACCGTCGCGCTCGACGATCGCCGGGCGGGCCGCTCCGGTGAGGTTGCTCCCGGCCCCTACCGGCTGGATGCCACCCGCCCGCACCAGCCGGACGGTCTCGAGCAGGGCACGCTGCTGGAAGTCACCGGTGTGGTTGTTGGCCAGCGAGAGTACGTCGACGCCGGCGTCCCGCAGCCCGGCCACAACACCGGGTGGGGCTGCGAAGGAGTCGCCTCCCTGTTGTGGTGCACCGGCTCGGGACAGTGTGCTCTCCAGGTTGAGCACGGTCAGATCCGCGGCGGCCAGGCGGGGGCCGATGGCACGCAGTGGATGGGAGACGTCGCCGGACTGCGCAGCGGCGGTCGCTACTCGGCGGCCGAGCATGACGTCGCCACCGACAGTCAGGTCGATGACGGGCGCCCTCGGTTGGGCGCCAGGCGTTCGGATCGGGTAGCGGGCGGGGTCTTTGAACGGGTCCGTCCCGGCCACCGTGAGCGGGCGGACGGACGGGCCGGCCGCGGAGGCGGGGACCAGGGCGAGGGTGGTAGTCGAGCGTTGCGCCTGACGCAATGAGCCGACCTGAAAGCCCCGCCAGGACTTCAAGGAGCCCCGGGCGATGGACCGGGCGATGGTCAGGGGAACGTCCTGCGCAGCGCGAGTCGGGTGGACCGCGAGCACCAGCGGCTGAGTCGGCACCGGGGTGGTGGCTGGAGTCGTCCGGGACAAGGGCGGACTGGTGGCAGACGGCGTGCTCGGCTGCGTCGGGCTGGCAGGCGCTTGGCTGGACGCGGGGCTGGCTGGCGTAGGGCCGGCCGTCGTACCCGGTGATGGCTGGGCAGAGCCGCTCTCGGAGCAGGCGACCAGCACCGCCGCCGCAAGAGCAGCCAGCGGGATCTGCCACCGAGCAGCCATGGCGCCACGGTAGCTCTCAACTGGTAAGCCGGCTGCACGATGTGGGGCCATTGCTAGCAGACTGTGAACATGCTGCCCGAGGGAAAGCCTGAGCTGGTGCTCAAGCAGCGTCCGTTCGGGTCTTGGCTGCTTGGGCCTGCCGACCAGAGTCCGCGGCTGCTTCGGGTGCGGCTTCGGGTGCTGATGACAACTTTCTCGATCGGGACGAACCTGATCGGGGCCGTGGTCGTGTTCGTGCTGGCGGTGTTCGTGCTGCCGGGGCCGCCGCTCGTCGACCAGCTCAAGGTTCTCGAGGCGATCTTCATCCCCTCGTACTTCCTGGTCGCCGTGGTGATCGGCTGCTGGTCGAGCGTGCGGCTCACCAAGCGGGTGACCCGCTGGGTGGACGAGGACCGGCCGGCCACCCGCAAGGAGCAGATCGCCACTCTGCAGCTGCCACTGCGGCTGACCCTCATCGAGGTGTTCCTGTGGATGCTGGCGTGCCTGATCTTCACCGTGATGACGCTGGCGCTGCAGCCTGAGAACGCGCTGCGGATCGCGGTCACCATCGTCGACGGCACAATCATCACGTGCTCGGTGTCCTACCTGCTGACCGAGTTCGCCCTCCGACCGGTCGCCGCGCGGGCGCTCGCCGACTCACCGCCCCCGAGGCGTCTGCTGTCGGCCGGGCTGAAGGCGCGGACCGTGTTCTTCTGGGCCGTCGGCTCGGGCGTCCCGGTGGCCGGGCTGATGCTGGCCGCCGTACTCGCGCTGATCGAGCAGGACGTCTCCCCTACCCGGCTCTCGGTGATGATCCTTGCCCTGGGCATGGTCGTGCTGCTCAACGGCTGGCTGCTCACCATGTTGTCGGCCAAGTCGGTGGTCGCGCCGGTCCGCTCGGTGCGGAACGCGCTGACGCTGATCGGCGACGGGCAGCTGGACGTCCGGATCCCGGTGTTCGACGGCACCGAGCTCGGGTCGCTGCAGGCCGGGTTCAACAAGATGGCCGAGGGCCTGCGGGAGCGGGAGCGAATCCGGGACGTCTTCGGCCGGTACGTCGGTCCGGAAGTCGTCCAGGAGGCGTTGAGCAGTGACCGGCTCGGCGGCGAGGAGCGATTCGCCGCCGTACTGTTCGTCGACCTGGTCGGCTCGACCCAGCTCGCGGCGGAGCGGCCGCCGGCCGAGGTGGTCCAGCTGCTCAACCGGTTCTTCGCGATCGTGGTCGACGAGGTGGTCCGGCAAGGCGGGTTCGTGAACAAGTTCGCCGGTGACGCCGCGCTGGCCGTCTTCGGTGCGCCGGCCGAGCTTCCGGACGCCGCCGGCAGTGCGCTGCGGGCCGGTCGCGCGCTGGCCCGGCGGCTGGCCGAGGAGTTGCCTGAGGCAACCGCCGGGATCGGGGTCACCGCGGGCATCGTGGTGGCGGGCACGGTGGGCGACGTACGGCGGCACGAGTACACCGTGATCGGGGACCCGGTCAACGAGGCCGCTCGCCTCACCGAGCTTGCCAAGTCCACCCCAGCCCGACTCATCGCGTCCATGGCCGCGGTCAACGAGGCGGCGCCGGCCGAAGCAGCGCACTGGAATCCCGACTCCCAGGTGACGGTGCGCGGCCGCAGCGAGCCGACTCAGCTAGCCGTCCCGCAGTGACCGCTTCTCCTCAATGAGTTGATGCAGAAGCGCGGCGCCGTACAGCATCGCCTTGGTACGGTTGTCGTGCGCAGCCCGGCGTTCCGCGATCGCTGCCCGCAACGCCTCGGTGCTCCCGGTACGGCGAAGTCCGTCGAGCACCGGCTTGATCTGCTCGAAGTAGTAGCGCCCTTGCCGCAGCATGTGGATGATCCGCGCGTCCCGCACCTCCTCCGGCCCGTACCGCCGGTACTTCGTCCCCGGCTCCCGCGTCGGCGTCAGCAACCCGGCCGCCTCCCAGACACGCAGGGCTGACGTGCGCACACCCAACTGGTGCGCTAACTCCCCCACCAGCAACGACGGACCCGCGGCAGCAGGCTCGTCCAGGAACTCCGCAGCAGCCGCACCCAGCGCCTCGCTCATCGCATCGGTCGCCAGCCGCTGCTGATGCAGCCCGGCATGCGACGCGTCCACCAACCGGTAGGCCTGCGCCTCGTCACCGGTGTGCACCGCCTGCATGATCTCCGTCGCGACCTCCGGACCGAACCCCGGCGCGAGCGCCCGGTACGTGAGCAGCGCCGACAGGTGCTCCTCGCCGTACTGGCGGTACCCGGTCGCCGACCGTGGCGCCGGCGGCAGGATCCCGGCCGCCTCGTAGTTGCGCACCAGTTGCGTCGAGATCGAGGCCCGTCGCGCCAGATCCACCGGCCGCAGTCCCACGCCGTACCTCCGTCTTCAGACTCTGACTCCCCGCAAGCCTGCCACTCAGGCGGGCAGGAGGCCGAGAGCCTTGGCGCGGGTCGCGGCGTCGCGTCGGGTCTTGGCGCCCAGTTTGTCCAGGATCGCGGCCACGTGCGTGTCCACCGTGCGCACCGACAGCACCAGGCGGGCGGCGATCTCGGCGTTGGTCAGCCCTTCGGCGAGCAGCCGTACGACGTCGGTCTGCCGCTCGGTGAGTCCGGCCGGGTTGTCCCTGGTCGCCTGCACCCGGCCGCGTGGGATGCGACTGACGCCAAGCTCTCGCAGCCGGCCGCGTACGCGCCGGGCCAGCGGCTCGGCGCCGAGTCCGTCAAGGGTGCTGAGCGCGGACAGCAGATCTGCGGGGTCGGTGCTGTGAGAGAGCGCGAGCGCGTGCTCGTACGGACAACCGGCTTTGTGCCAGGCCTGAGCCGCCTCCTGCCACCGACCCGCCGCGAGCAAGCGGAACGGATGGTCGGACGCGTTCATCGGCACCGGCCGCCCGGCGACGCGCATCCAGTACCCGAACGCGGCCGCCGATGAGGTCCGCCCGAAGCGGTACACGTCCTCGTACGCCGGTTCGACGACGTCGGACGCGTCCTCCTCCCGCAACCACGCGGCCTCGAGCATCGCCGCCCCGGCCGGACCGGTCCGCTGGGCCTCACCGAGACGCTGCGCGATCTGCCACGCCTCGTCGAGCAACCCGTCGTCCGGCTCGCCCCGCCGGGCCCGCACGATCCCGGCGACGACGAGCGCGGGACCGCGGGTGATCACTTCGGAGTCGCCCGCGCACCCGGCCTCCCGCTCGGCCTCGTCCCAGCGCCCGAGGTCCAGGTAGACCATGCTTCGCGTCACTTGCAGGTAGCGCAGGAAGCCGTGGAACTCGGCGTCACCAGCCAGGCAGATGGCGTCCTCCAGCAGGTGCTCGGCCTCCGCGAGCGCGAGCACGTCCATCAGGTGCCAGATGATGTTCACGTACGCGCGGCAGGCATGCTCGAACTCGTTGGCCGCCAGCGCCACCGCGAGGCTCTCCTCCAGGAGCCCCTGCCCCTCTGGCCGGCCGTGGTCCCAGAGCGCCGTACCGACGTTGTTCAGGGCATGCGACAACAGGCCCGCATCGCCGATGTCCCGCGCCATCGCGACGGCCCGCAGCCCGACGTTGACGCAGTCGGTCCAGTGCCCGGCGAGCATGTGCAGCTGAGACTGGTTGCTCAAGGCAAGCGCCAGCGCGCGCCGGTCCCCCGCGTGCTCGAGTACGGCGATCGCGTCCGCCCCACTGACCTCCGCACTGGCCCGGTCACCCGCCCACCACTGCACCCGCGACAGCCACCGCAGACTCAGCCCGAGCTTCCGCGGGTCGCCGAGCTCCCGACGCAGCGCGACAGCCTCCTCCTCGGCATGTACGGCGAGATCGGCCGAACCGACCGTGTAGCACTCGACCGCGAACCCGTCCAGGATGTCGGCCAGCTCCTCCGACGAGAACACGTCCCGCTGATCCAGCAGCAGCCGGTAGTGCGCGACCGCCTCCCGGTGCGACCCGGCCGCGGCCGCCTCCCGCGCCGCTGCGGGACCATGGGCGAGGATCACCTCCGCGGCACCCGCCTCGGCCGCGTGGTGCACGATGCGCGACAGGTCGCATTCGTCGAAGCGCTTGAGCAGAGCGGCCAGCACAGCCTGGTTGCAGTACACCCGACGGGCGGCAGGCATCGAGTCCACAACCGCACGGCGGGCCAGCTCGTGTGTGTACGCGACTCCGGTCGGCGAGACGACGAGGACGCCGCGTCGCTCGGCCGCCGCGAGCGAGGCGAGTCCGCCGGGGACGACTGCCTCGACGAGCCAGCGCTCTGTGCTGGACGGCACCACAGCCAGCAGCTCGAGTGCGTCCCTGGTTGCTCCATCGAGACCGGCCAGCCGGGCACCGACCGCCTCCGCAACCGTGTCCGGTACGGCGTCCAGGTCGCCCGACGCGTAGATCTCCGTGACGAAGAACGGGTTGCCGCCCGTCACCGCGAACACGCGCTCGGTGTCCATCCCAGTGTGCGCACCGAGCTGGTCCACCGCTCCCGCCGACAGCCGCGCCGGCCGCAGCCGTCGCAGCCGCGGTGTGCTCGACGCCAGCCCCAGCAACTGCTGCAGCGGGTGGTCCCTGGTCAGCTCCACGTCCCGGTAGGACAGCACGAGTACGGCGGGCAGACTGGCGATCCGCCGTACGAGGAAGCGCAGTACGTCGAGAGTCGCTTCGTCGGCCCAGTGGATGTCTTCCATGACCAGCACGGCCGGGTCGTCGGGCCGGTCCAGCTCGGCTCTGAGGGCGTCGCTCACCGCGGTCCGGTCGCCTGACTCGAGCGCCCTGCTGAGCGCTCCTCCGACGCTGCCGACCAGGTCCCGGAGCGGCCCTAGGACACGGGGAGTGGCGAGGTCGTCGCAGTACCCGACCAGCAGGCGGGTGTCGGACGGCAAGACCCTCGGCAGGGCGCCGACGAGGCTCGACTTGCCGATGCCGGCCTCACCGGCGATCAGCACCACCGAGCCGTCACCCGCCCTGGCCTCCTCAGCGGCCGCGGCGAGCTCCGCCAGCTCCCGCTCACGTTCGAGCATGCAAACCCACCCCCACCCGATTGTGCACCCGACCTCGGTAGCGCCGGTGGCCGATCTACGTAGTCGTGACGGATCCGCCGGCGTGCGGCGCGGACCTACAAACGAGACATGCAGTCATTCAGTCATCGTCACGACGTCGTGATCGTTGGCGCGCGGGCCGCCGGAGCCGCGACCTCGCTCCTGCTGGCCCGCCAAGGCCACGACGTCGTTGTGGTCGACCGGGACGAGTTCCCGTCCGACACGCTGTCGACGCACCAGCTCGCCCGACCGGGTGTCGTGCAGTTGCACCGCTGGGGTTTGCTGGACGCCGTACTCGAGAGTGGAGCGCCGCCGCTCCGGAAGGTGCACTTCACCGCCGGCGGCGAGTCGGTCGTCCGTCCGGTGAAGGAGAAGGCGGGCGTCGACATGCTGCTCGCGCCGCGGCGACACATCCTCGACGCGCTCGTGATCGAGGCCGCTGTCCGCGCCGGCGCCTCTGTGCAGACCGGCGTCACGATCGACGGCGTCACCGTCGACCAGACCGGTCGCGCCACCGGGGTGCACGGGCATGACCGCACCGGCGCGCCGGTGGAGTTGGCTGCGCGCTTCGTGGTCGGGGCCGACGGACTCGGCTCCCGCGTCGCGCGCTCGCTGGGCGCCGAGATCACCGAGGACCGCGGTGCCTCGGGTGCGGCGCAGTACGCGTACTACGACGGGCTGCCGTGGGACGGGATCGAACTCATCGTCGCCGACCGGGCGCTCACCGGAGTGTTTCCGACCCACAACGGCGAGGCCTGCATCTGGATCTGCAGCCCGATCGCGGACGCGCACCAGTCGCGTCGAGAGGCCGCCACCCGCGAGGACGCGTTCACGTCGTACCTGTGGCGGGTCGCTCCGACGCTGGCCGAGCGGCTTTGGGAGGGACGCCGTACGTCGCCTGTGCGCGGCATGCTCCGGGCTCCGAACGTCATCCGCCAAGCGTCCGGCCCGGGATGGGCGCTGGTCGGGGACGCCGGCTACCACCGGGACCCGGTCACCGGTCACGGCATGTCCGACGCATACCGCGATGCCGAGCTGCTGGCCGACGCCCTCGACCGCGCCCTGTACGGCGACCAATCGGCGCTGGCCGACTACCAGCAGGCACGTGATCGCGCACTGCGGCCGATCTTCGAGCTGACCGTCGCGCTGGCCGCCTATCCGCCGGCTCCTGAATTCGTAGAGCTGCAGAAAGAACTCAGCCGTGCTCTCGACGCCGAAGCGTTCGAGCTCGCTGACCTCAGCCTGCTCGCCGCAGTCTGACCGACACCTCAAGGAGAACCATCATGACCACCACCGACGAGTCGACCCGCAACGGTGTCGACACCGCGACGCTGTTCGCCACCCTCGACGCGGTCAAGGCCGCGCCGGAGGCGGCCAAGTTCCAGTTCCGGGCCCGCAACCAGTGGCTCAGCGGCACCCACAACCGCAGCACCATCCACGGGTACTTCGGGGTCGGCGAGGAGCGCACGCACGAGCGCACGTTCCACTTCGACGCCGACCACCCCGCCGTACTGGTCGGACGCGACAACGGCCCGACCCCGGTCGAGTACATGCTGCACGCGCTCGCCGCCTGCCTGACCGCGGGGCTCGCCAACATCGCCGCCGCCCGCGGCATCCGGCTCACCGAGGTGCACTCGACCGTTGCCGGCGACATCGACCTGAACGGCATCCTCGGCCTCGACCCGGACGTGCGGAACGGCTACCAGCAACTCACCGTCCGCTTCACCGTGAAGGGCGACGCCCCGGCGGAGAAGCTGCGCGAGCTGGTCGCCCAGTCCCAGGCCCGGTCAGCCGTCTACGACGTCATCACCAATCAGGTGCCGGTCAAGATCGAGGTGGAGACCGCATGACCGTCCCAGAAGAGATCGTCCGCCCGGTCACCGAAGACCTGGGCACCGTCCTGGGGGTCTGGGCGCACCCGGACGACGAGGCGTACCTGTCCGCCGGCCTGATGGGCGCCCTGCGCGATGCCGGACACCGGGTCGTCGTGGCGACCGCGACGTTCGGCGAGAACGGAACGCCGGACCCGGTCGAGATGCCGCCGGACCGGCTGGCCGAGATCCGGCAGGACGAGATGGTCAGCAGCCTCGCGATCGTCGGCGTCTGGGAACATCGCTGGCTCGGCTACCACGACGGTGAGTGCGCCGACGCAGTCGGAGGGGTTGCGTCGGTCGCGGAGCTGATCGAAGAAGTCGAGCCGGACACCATCCTGACGTTCGGCCCGGACGGCATGACCGGGCACTCCGACCATCGCACGATCTCGGCCTGGACGACCGAGGCGTGGCGAGCCTCCGGCGCCCGGGCGCGGCTGTTGTACGCGACGCTCACGCAGGGATTCCACGCCGAGTGGGGTCCGCTCAACGACCAGGTCGGCCTGTGGATGTCGGGCAGCCCACCCGAGACGCCCGACGAGGACCTCGCGCTGTACGTCGCCCTCGCCGGAACCGACCTCGAACGCAAGATCGACGCGGTGCGGGCGCACGTCTCCCAGGCCACCGGCCTGGTCGACCTGGTCGGCCTCGACACCTTCCGCCGTTGGTGGTCCGCCGAAGCCTTCGTCGCCGCCACCGCATCGCTTGCCGAGCCCTCGTCCGCGGTTGTGGGACGTGTGCGATGACAGTCCAAGTCGGGAGCACCGCCCGGCGGACGCGGGTCGTGTCGCGGCGCGACATCGAGCTGTTCACCGAGCTGACCGGGGACCGCAATCCGCTGCACTACGACGAGGAGCTCGCAGCCGGCACCCGCTTCGGCGGCCTGATCGTGCAGGGCGGCGTCACGTCCGGCCTGCTGAACGCCGTCGTCGCCGAGGACCTGCCCGGTCCCGGCAGCGTGTTCCTCCGCGTGGCCTGGAACTTCCTGGCGCCGGTCCGGCCGGGTGACGAGATCACCGCCGAGGTCGAGGTGCTCGAAGTCCACGCCAGCAAGCCGGTTTTCCGGATCCGCACGACGATCACCAACGGCGACGGTGTCGTCGTCCTCGACGGCGACGCGCAGGTCTACCAGGTGCCCGTCGGTGCGGGATCCGGCAACGACTCCGGTGCGACCGCACCGGGGAACGATCGACAGACAGGAGTTGTCCGGTGAGCACATTCCCAGCGATCACCCACGTGGCCGTGACCGTGGCCGACCTCGAGCTCAGCGTCCCGTGGTACACGGAGCTGTTCGAGGCCGACCCCGTGCTGGACGAGGACACCGGGCCGTTCCGGCACGTGGTGTACGCGGTCGGCGACAGCCAGCTGTTCGGGCTGCACTTCTTCCCCGACGGCGAGTGGGCCAGTGAGTTCAGCCCGCGTCGGCCTGGTCTCGACCACGTTTCGTTCGCCTGTGCCGACCGTGCCGAGCTCGTGAGCTGGCAGGACCGGCTCGACGACCTGGGCGTCAAGCACGGCGGCATCGTCGACGCCCACTACGGCTCGGGCCTGTCCTTCAAGGACCCCGACGGCATCGCCCTCGAGTTCTTCGCCCCACCAGCGAGCTAGGTCTCACCTGCCACCCACCATCCCCGGGCCCCCACAGCCCGGTGTCCCGCCGATCCGGGTTCCCCACACCCGGCGCACCCCCCAGGCACTCCGCCCCGGCGGGCGGCCGGTCGCTCCTACCGGCCGCCGGACACGTCGAGCGTCGTCCCGGTCATGTAGGACGACCGATCGGAGGCGAGGAACGCGATCAGCGCCGCAACCTCCTCGGGCTTCCCCGGTCGACCGAGCGGCGGAGTCGCACCGAGCCGGTCCAACCGGCCCTCCTCGTGGATGTCGGTCTCGATCAGCCCCGGCCGGACACCCAGCACGCGGACGCCTTCCTTCGCGACCTCGTTGCCGAGCCCGGTGGTGAGCGCGTCCACGGCTGCCTTGCTGGCCGCGTAGTCGACGTACTCACCGGCCGACCCGAGCACCGCGGCCCGGGACGAGACGTTGACGATCACTCCCCCGGAACCGCCGTACGCCGTGGACATCCGCCGGACCGCCGCGCCGGCGACCAGGACAGCGCTGACCGAGTTGATCCGGAACACCCGCTCCAGCCGGGCGGCGTCGTACTCCGCGACCCGGCCGGCCGGTGAAACCACGCCGGCATTGTTGATCACGGCACCGATCGGCCCGAGCTCGGCGGTCACCGTGTCGAACAGCTTCTCGATCTCGTCGGCCTCGGCCACGTCGGCCTGGACGGCAATCGCCCGCCGGCCTAGCTCCTCGCAGGCCTTCACGACCCGCGCGGCCTCGTCGGCCCGGGTCCGGTAGTTCACGCCGACGTCCCAGCCGTCGGCCGCCAGCGCGACCGCGGCGGCGGCCCCGATCCCTCGACTCCCACCGGTGACCAGCACGACCCCACGCCGTACGTCTGTCTCAGTCATGTCTCCAACCCTGCCACGTCGTCCGGCGGCAGCGTGATCTGCACCTTCATCTCCGTGTCGGTGAAGCCCAGCGCCCGGTACAGCCGGATCGCGAGGTAGTCCGGATCCGCCACCATCACCAGCTTGGTCGCCCCACCCTCGGTCAGGCCGTACGTCGACGCGTGGTGGACCAGCGTGCTCGCGATCCCACGGTTGCGGTGGTCCGGATGCGTCTGCACGGCCTGGAACCGCGCGAGCCCGTTGCCGTCGAACACCAGCCCCAGCGAGCTCTGCAGGTTGTCACCGTCGAACGCGCCGAACCAGTGCCCGTGCCCGGCGTCCACCAGGGCCCGCCGCGACGCGACCTTGGCCCGGGCGAACCGGATGTAGCCGTCGTCGACCCGCATCGGAGCGGTCGCCAGGTTGAGCTGCAGCGACTGCTCCCAGTCGTCGTCACTGCTCAGGAACCGGTACGTCGAGCGCTCGTTCGGCCGGCGGGGTGGCACGACCTCGCTGGTCGTCATCACCACGTCCCGCTCCAGGTCGTAGCCGGCCAGCTCCTCCTCGGCGCCGATCACCCCGTCGACATTGTCGATGCCGAAGGCAACATGTCCGGCCGCCGGGAACTCGGCGCGGAACGCGGCCAGCCGGTGCTGGAAGTCGCCGGGCGCGAACGGCGTCCGGAACAGCAGGAAGTTGCCCCACCAGTAGCCGGGGTTGTCCGGGGTGCGCACGATGACGTGGTCGCCGACGTCCTCGAGCACGCTGCCGCTGAGCTCGAGGACCAGCAACTCGGTCCGCCATCCCAGGTTCTCGATCTTCACCTGTTCATCGTCCGCGTGCCGTCAACCGCATTGCGGTCCGCTTGACATGCAGCCGCACGGCTGCCTATTGTCGAAATGCAGCCGGTTGGCTGCCTGACTTGATCGGAGGGCGATGGACGACGAGGTGTTCCGCGCACTGGCCGACCCGAGCCGCCGGCAACTGCTCGACATGCTGAACGCGCGCACCGGCCAGACCCTGCGCGAGCTCTGCGCCGGCCTCGACATGGCCCGGCAGTCGGTGAGCAAGCACCTCACCGTCCTGGAGTCCGCGAACCTCGTCACCACCGTGTGGCGCGGCCGGGAGAAGCTGCACTACCTCAACGCCGAGCCGATCAACGCCATCGCCGACCGCTGGATCAACCAGTACGACCGGCGGCGGGTGCAACTGTTCGCCGACCTCAAGACGGCTCTGGAGGCCGAACCCATGAGTGACACCGACTTCGTCTACACCACCTACATCAAGACCACGCCGGAGCGGCTGTGGCAGGCCCTGACCGACCCGAAGTTCACCCAGGAGTACTGGGGTGTCCAGCTCGATACCGACTGGAAGGTCGGCTCCGACATCGTCTGGCGCCACGGCGACGTCGCGGTGGCCGGAGCGGGCCAGGTGGTCCTCGAGCACGACCCGTACCGGCGGCTCGCGTACACGTGGCACCACATCACGCCGGAATTCGCCAAGTCTGTCGGGCTGGACGACGAGATCTACCAGCGGGCCAGCCGGGAGCCGCTGTCGCAGGCGAGCTTCGACCTCGAGCCCGTCGGCGACAAGGTCAAGCTCACCGTCGTCCACAGCGGCTTCGAACCGGGCAGCGCGATCCGCGAGCTGGTCAGCGAAGGCTGGGTCGAGCTGATCTCCGACCTCAAGTCCTTCGTCGAGTCCACCCCTGAGCTACGGCGGGACGCTTCCTCGGCCAGCTGAGCCCGGCGTCATGGACGTTTGTGGATGAGGAGGGGAAGGACTGCGGCGGCGCCGGACTCGCGGAGCTTGGCGGCGGCGACGGTGATCGGCCACTGCGAGGACGACGCGTCGGCCAGCAATAGGACCGTGCGCCCCGCGACCGCCTGGGCGGCTGGACCGTCCACCTGGATGCCGTCTCGCCAGACCTTCGCCTCCTCAGCCGAGGAGAGGTCGTCGGTGAAGCCAGCGGGGTTCAGGGTCAGCTCGGCCTTGTCGAGGCGGCCTACCCCAGCGACATGATCCGCGATCTCGGCGGTCAGGCGGCCGTAGCCGGCGGCTGGGAGCGGTACGACGACCTCGGGGCGGCTCGACCAGGAGCCGCGCCACCGGGACAGCGCCGCGACTGCGCCCGCCTTGAGCGCCTCGAGCGCGTCGGGATCCGGCGGACCGTCGGTGAACGTGCTCCGGAGCACCTCGCGCCACTCTGGGGCGTCGGCGTAGATGATCGTCCGGCCGGGGGGGGGGGCGGGGGCGGCGGCG